>NZ_JALCZB010000019.1:0-47136 GCF_022690745.1 Anaeromyxobacter sp. SG64
CGGCCCCGGCCGCGAGGGCCGTCGACAGGGCGGCGACCGTCGCCGCCGCCACCAGGGCGCCGCCCGCGGTGGACGCGGCGAGGGTCGCGCGGGGGTGCGCGCGAGCGACGAGCCAGGCGCGCAGCCCCAGGGCCACGACGGCGCCGCGGGAGGAACCCTCGGTGATTAAGCGCCACGCGGCGGCGCCGAACGGCACGGGAGCCGGCGGGACCGGAGCGTCCGCCTCCTCCGGGGGCGCGTCGGGGTCGCGCTGCGCGAGGCGCGGCGGCTCGACCGAGTCGTCGGAGAGGGGCTCCACCCACGGCGCATCCTCCGAGACGCTCGGTGGAAGCGGAGGTCCGATGGCGATCCACGTCATCCGCTCCATGGCGAGCGGCGACCGCGGCGGGCTGGATTCCGGCGGCTCGGCGATGGTCGGGTCGAACGAGAGCACGAAGGTGCTGTGCCCGCACCTGCACGGCACCTGATAGACGCAGCCCGCCACGGGCTCGCTCGACGTCGCGAAGCGCTCGCCGCAGCGATGACAGGAAAATCGCATGACAGCCCCCATGCGAGCGCCCGATCCATATCCCGCTCACCGGAGCTTCGAGCGATGGCCTGCCCGGTCGCTTGCCTCGCGCACGGTGTGTGCGGAGTCGTGCGCTGGCCGCTCCCTTCACGGGGTTCACCCTCGAAGGCTGCTCGACAGGCCCCGGGTGAACGCACCGAAAGTGACGGCCCCGCAGGACGCCGGGCGCGAGAAGGGCCGGCCCGGAGCACCCGGACCGGCCCTTGGACGAGGCGAGGCTGGCGAGCGGCTCAGGCCGCCGTGGACGTCCCGAGCGCCTGCTCCTGCTTGCGGTGCGCGAGGAAGCCCCAGGTCACGAACGCCGCCTCGGCGAGCGCGACGATGATCATCCAGTTCACCACCGGAGAATCGCCCATGCCGTACGAGTGCAGGCCCGTGCCGAGCACGAAGTTCACGCCCAGGTAGGTCATGAGGATCGTCTGGAAGGCGATGATGGAGAGCGCCGCCACGCCGAACTGGCCGATGAGCTTGTCGAAGCGCCCGTGGACGATCGCCATGTACGCGAGGAACGCGACGAGCGACCAGACCTCCTTCGGATCCCATCCCCAGTAGCGGCCCCACGACGACGCCGCCCAGACCGAGCCGGTGAGGATGCCGGCGATGAGCAGGATCGAGCCGACCAGCATGTACCAGTAGTTGAGGTCGGACATGCGGACGGTGAGATCCGTCCGGCGCGGCGCGAAGATCGTGAAGCCGATCTGCATGTGCGCGATGACGACGCCGAGCGCGAGCACCGAGTAGCCGATCATGATGATCGGCACGTGGATGGCGAGCCACGGCGTGCCGGAGAGCACCGGCGGCATCGGGTGGATGAAGCGGTCGATGGGCAGGAGGTCCGTGAGCGCCATCGTGAGCGCCGCCATCGCGTTGGCGTTCAGGACGACGAGGCGGTTCCGCAGCACCGGGAGCGCCACCACCGCGAAGAGCCCGACGCCCCACGCGAGGAACAAGAGCGACTCGTACATGTTGGACGCCGGGATGCGCCCGGCGACCGCCCAGCGCATCGCGATGCCCCAGGTCATCACCGCGAAGCCGCCCAGGAGGCCGGCGAACGCGAGGCCTTCGAGGAGCTTCGACTTGCGGTTCCAGGCGACGAGCGAGACCACCAGCGCGCCCAGGAGGATGATCCAGGCGACGCGCGTCGCGCGGACCTTCTTGTAGAGGATCTCCCGGTCGATCGCCTGCGGCGACGGCCAGCCGTCGAGGCGCGGCCCGGTGGAGAGCGCGACCAGGTCGTCGACGGTGCTCATCGGCTGCGGCACGCCCCAGCGCGCGCGGGGCTTGCCCGCCACGGGGATGGCCCGGAGCTTGTCCTTCTCGAGGAAGCCCTGCATCCAGACGAGCCGCTCCTCGAGCTTCTCCGCCTGCGCGAGCACGCCCGTGCGCGGCCGGTCGGACATCGCCGCCTGCCGCGCCTGCTGCATGATGCCGAGGACGCGCTGGCTCGAGACGAGCTGCGCGAAGGAGGCGTACTTCGTGCCGCCCGGGAGCCCCACCGCGACCGCGAGCTCGGGGCTGCCGAGCTGGACGAGGGGCGTGTTCGCCGCGCGCATCGGGTCGAAGAGCCACTGCGCGACGGTGACGACCGGGTCCTCGCCGTTCCAGGTGTACGAGCCGGTCACGTTCCAGACCGCCTCGCGGGCGAGCGTGTCGAGCGGCATGGTCCGCCCGTCGTGCTGGACCGGCAGCCGGCGCATCGCGTCGACCTTGGCCCAGCCGTCCATCGCCGCGGGCGCGGGCGCGGGCGCCTGCGCCGAGCCGGCCGAGGCGAAGAGCGCGAGCGCGATCGCAGCGGCGGTCTTCCCGGCGCGGCCCGAGGGGCGCGCGCTGCCGGCGTCGTCGCCCGCGAGCATGCGCTCGAGCTGACCGCGCTTCTTCGCCTCCGCCATGCGGGTGCCGAGCACGACGATCATGCCGAGCACGAGGAACGCGTAGCCGACGAAGACCAGGTTCTGGCCCGGGTCCTTCGAGACGGAGAGGACCGTCGCCTCCCGGGTGACCTCGTTCGTCTGCGGGTCGCGATCCTGCTGGTAGCTCGACTGGAAGAGGCTGTACCCGCGGTAGTGCAGCGGGTGGTTCATCCAGACCTCGGCCGCGAACGTCTCCTTGGTCTCACGGTCGGTGACGTGGATGCGGCTGCGGAACTGCGAGGGCCGCATCGTCCCGGGGTAGTTCTCGACCTCGAAGTCGTCGAGCTTCACCAGGAACGGGAGCTCGTGCGCCGCCGAAGGCTGCCCGTTGGCGTCGAGGGCGGCGATCTCGCCGGCGCTCTGCCCCTCCCACAGCCCGAGCTGCCCCTCGGTCTTGAAGAAGTAGGTGAGCCCCGCGCCGAGGAAGATGACGATGATCGACGTGTGGGTGATGAGGTAGCCGATGCGCTGCTTGCCCCAGGGCGCGAGCGACAGGATCGACGCGATGACGTTCACCGCGAACAGGCCCTGCAGCGCGAGGAACCACCAGGCGTAATAGACGGTCCGCGCCGCCACGGGCGCGCCCCTCGACGACTCGATGATCGTCCCAGCCGCGAGCCCGATGAGCAGCAGCACGAGCAGGATCACGGCGAGCTTCAGGGATGCGAGCTGGTTCAGGAGCCTCTTCATCGACGCGAACCCTCCGAAACGATCCGGCGACACGCCGGATCTCCCGCCGGAAGCGGGCGACCCGAACATCGGGTTGGGCCCCACAGGTGAGCCCAGGCCATCGCGGCACGGCCGCGACGGCCACGTGGCGTCCCTGCCATCTTCGGGCCACCGGCAGAACGCCGGGATCGCTAGGAATAATCCGCGCGGGAGCGGTCGCCGGGACGCTCGCCCGCTGCGGCTCCCTGCCGCGTCCCCGCCCCCAGGAGCACCATGCCTCGCCCGGGATCTCGCGGTCTTGCGTGAGATCAGCTGCGCTGGACCGGTCCTCGCGGAGCAGGAGCCCGGAGAGTCCGTAGGCTCGGACCTGCCGAGGAGCTCGGTGCGCGTGCCGTCCACTTTCCGCGGACTCCGCGCAGGTTATGCGCGAGTGCGCCGCGGGTGCGCGGATTCTCGCCGCGCCCTCCCCTCGCGTCGCCACGCCTAGCGAACCGGGCCGCCCCGCCTCGCGAGGAGCCAGGCGGCTCCTCACGGCGGTCGCGACGGCACCGGCGCTGTACCGTCCCCCTGCCCTCCCGCGCGGCGGGAGCAAAGGGAGGGGAGCCCCGGCGGCGAAGGAGGACAGGGGGCCAGCACGGGCCGCGCCCCTCGAGGCGACGGCCGCTCGCCCTGGACGCAGGATCCCGCTCGCACGGCGGACGCGCCTGGCGCGCACGTCGGCCGCGACATCGTCCGCCGCCGCGGGAGTCCTCCACGTGAGGGTTCCCATCTAGCTTGGGGATCCCCGCGGCGTTCGGCCACGCGCGCGCGGCGCGCCCGTCGCCCGTCAGCGGGCCTCACGAACGGCGCGGGCCGCGCCTCTCGCGAGGGCGGCCCGCCGCACGGTGTCGAGGTGCGAGGCGCGTGCGCGAGAGCGAGCTCCCGCGCACCGCCCGTCCGTCACGAGGCTAGAGGAGCCCCGGCTTGCCCAGCTTCCAGCGCTCGAACTCGGTGGTGAGCAGGTCGACGTGCTCCCGCTCCTCCGCCGCGAGCTCCTTGTAGAGCTGGCGCTCCGCCGAGCCCGGCACGGTCTTCTCGGCGCGCTCGGTGAAGAACTTCACCGCGCGCTCCTCGAAGGCGATCGCGATCCGGAATAGGTTCGCCGGATCCTCCGGGCGGTTCGCGATGCCCGCGTAGATCGCGGCGCGCTCGACCTTGAAGTCGGCCGACGGCGCGGGCATGTCCGCGTGGTAGCGGCGCGAGAGCGTCGCCATGTGCTCCTGCTCCATGGCGGCGAACTTCCCGAACAGCGCCTTCAGCCCGGCGTCCGGCGTCTCCTTGGCAGCCCGGCTGTAGAACGCCATGCCGCCGAGCTCGATCTCGAACGCGACGCGGATGGCGTCCTGGGCCGCGGCGTCCTCGACCTTGCCGCGCTCCAGGGCGGCGAGCTTGCCGCCGCACGCGGGGCACATGCCGTACGGGAAGGCGAAGCCCTCGCTCACCTTGCCGCAGTCGTCGCAGCGCCACTGCAGCGTCGAGCCGGCGCAGCAGACGTACGCCTCGTCGCCCTCGACCGGCCGGTGGCACTTCGGGCAGGTCGCGCCGGGGGTCTCGAGCGCGCCCGCCGCGGCGGAGGCGCCGGCGAAGCGCGCGGTCTCCGGGAGCGGCGCCATCGGCTTGAACGCGGCGACGTCCTCCTTGGTGAGCGGCCACTTCTTGCCGCTGGAGAGGTACGTCGCGATGGACTTCGCGGCGCGGCGGCCGGCGCCCATGGCGAGGATCACCGTCGCGCCGCCGGTGACGATGTCACCGCCCGCGAACACGCCGGGGAGGTTCGTCGACTGCGTCGAGTCGAGCTGGCCGTCGTCCGCGGCGATGTTGCCCCACTTGTTGAGCGCGATGCCCGGGGTGGACTGCGTGACGATCGGGTTCGCCTTGGTCCCGAGGGCGACGATGACGGTGTCGCAGTCGAGGTCCTTGAACTTCCCGGTCGGCACCGGCTTGCGGCGCCCCTTCTCGTCCGGCTCGCCGAGGACCATCTCCTCGACCTTCATGCCCGTCACGTTGCCGTCGGCGTCCGCGTAGATCTCGACCGGCGCGTGGAGGAAGAAGAACTCGATGCCCTCCTCCTTCGCGTGGCGGAGCTCCTCGATGCGGGCAGGCGCCTCCGCCTCGGTGCGGCGGTAGACGCAGCGGACGGTCGGCGCGCCGAGGCGCTTCGCGACGCGCAGGCAGTCCATGGCGGTGTTGCCGGCGCCGACCACGGCGACGCTCTTGCCGAGCGTGACGGGCGTGTCCTTGAACGGGAAGACGTTGCCGCCCATCAGGTTCACGCGGGTGAGGAACTCGTTCGCCGAGTAGACCTGGCTCGCCGACTCGCCGGGGATGTTCATGAACGCCGGCGCGCCCGCGCCGACGCCGAGGAACACCGCGTCGTAGCCCTTCTCGCTGATGAGCTGCGGGACGGTGAAGGTCTTGCCGATGACCTTGTTGGTCTCGATCTTCACGCCCTGGTCGACGAGCTGCTTCACCTCGCGAGCGATGATGTCGCGCGGGAGGCGGAACGGCGGGATGCCGTACTGCAGCACGCCGCCCACGACGTGCAGCGCCTCGTAGATGGTCACGTCCGCGCCGTACTTCACGAGGTCGGCGGCGGCGGAGAGGCCGGCGGGGCCGGAGCCGCAGATGGCGACCTTGCCGAGCTTCTTCGCGAAGCGCGGGGGCGCGACGGGCTTCGGCGTCGCGTTGTCACCGACGAAGCGCTCGAGCCGGCCGATGCCGACCGACTCGACCTTCTTGCCGATCACGCACTGCGCCTCGCACTGCGACTCCTGCGGGCAGACGCGGCCGCAGACCGACGGGAAGGCGTTCGCCTGCTTGATGACCTCGAGCGCGCCGTCGAAGTCGCGGATCGCGACGTGCTTGATGAAGCCCGGGATGTCGATCTGGACGGGGCACCCCGAGACGCATGTCGGCTTCGCGCACTGGATGCAGCGCTCGGCCTCCTGGAGGGCGTCCTCGAGGCCGTAGCCGAGGTTCACCTCCTTGAAGTTGCGCGACCGCTCGAGCGCGTCGCGCTCGGGCATGTGCGTCTGCTTCGGGAGGAGGTCCTTGATCTTGCGGTAGTTCTTCTTGTTCTCCTCGAAGAGCTGCTTCTCGAGGTTGCAGACGTGCGCGTAGTCCTCGCTGGCGCGCTGCTCCTGGCTCTTGAACCGCTTCTGCCGGGAGAGGAGCTCCTTGAAGTCCACCTTGTGGCCGTCGAAGTCCGGCCCCTCGACGCAGGCGAAGGCGACCTTGCCGCCCACCGTCACGCGGCAGGAGCCGCACATGCCGGTGCCGTCCACCATGATGGCGTTCAGGGACACCATCGTCTTCACGCCGAACGGCCGCGTGGTCTCGACGCAGGCGTTCATCATCGGGAGCGGCCCGATGGCGACGACGAGGTCCGGCTTGTCCTTCTCGAGGATCTCCTTCAGCGCCGCGGTGACGAAGCCGGGCTTGCCGTAGGAGCCGTCGTCGGTGCAGACGACGAGGTCGTCGCAGTACTTCTTGAACTTGTCCTCCCAGAACACGAGGTCCTTGTTCCGGAAGCCGATGACGCCGGTGGTGCGGTTCCCCGCCTCCTTGAAGGAGCGGAGCTGCGGATAGACCGGCGCGACGCCGAGGCCGCCGCCGACGAGCACGACGTGCCCGTACTTCTGGATGTGCTGCGGCAGGCCGAGCGGGCCGACGAAGTCGACGAAGCTGTCGCCCTGCGCGAAGTCGGTCATCATCTCCCGGGTCGTCTTGCCGAGCGTCTGGACGACCATCGTGATGGTCCCCGCCTTGCGGTCGTAGTCGGCGACCGTGAGCGGGATGCGCTCGCCACCCTCGCGGAGGCGGAGCATGACGAAGTGGCCGGGCTGGGCGGAGGCGGCGACGTCGGGGGCCTCGACCTCCCAGAGGAAGGTCGTGTCGGAAAACGCTTCGCGGCGAACGATCTTGTACATCGGGATTTCGGTGCCTCCCTGGGGGTGACGAAAAGGCGCGCGGCAGCGCGGTCGTAGCAGCGACCGGCTCGGGGCGTCAAGGGGAGGTCCGCGAATTTCCTTGGATATTTCCTGACGGAACGGGTCCACATTTGACCGCCCGCGCCGCGCCGGCGCGCGGGCGGCCCGCGGTCGTCAGGGGGCGAGCTCGAAGGCGAGGTCGTCGTGGTCCACGAAGGGCCCGACCGAGCAGGCCTCCTGCGGCGCCGAGGCGTCGCGGTAGACGGCGCGCACCGCCTGGACGGTGCCCGGCTCGAGCACGAAGGGCGACTGCGGCTCGTCCACCCGGTAGGTGCCCGCGTCGCCGTCGAGGCAGGACGAGGCGATGGGGCTCGGCGCGTCGGGCTCCGGGCCGAGCGTGTCCCCGCCCTGCGACGAGCGCGCCCGCGTCGCAGACGCTCGTGGGCACGAGGCACGCGGGGGCGAGCGCGCCGGATCGAGCGCGGCGCTGGGCGCGCTGCTCACCGTCACGAAGGGCAGACGACCCGGCCACCCGCGGCCTCGCGCCATGGGCTCGCGCGCCGCTGGCGAGCTCGACGACCACCGGCGGCTCGTCCATGAACCGGATCGTCACCTCTCAGCGGGTTCCCGAGGCGCGGGCAGCAGGCCGAGACGGGTGAAGCGGCGACGGCGACCGCTGCCCGGGTTGGGCCGCAGGCCAGCGCAGCGCGAGGAACGTCGCGCGCGCCCGCATGAACCCCGAGGTTGCGGCCGTTGCAAGAGTGCCCGCGACACCCTGCCCTGCGTCGGCACGGGCGGGGCGCGCTCCCAGCGAGCTTCGGCGATGAGTTCCTTTGTCCACAAATAATCCACAACGCCGCCGAGCCGCGTTGCGCCGAGAAAATGCTGTGCGAGAGGTTCCCGGGGCCCATGCGACCCGGGGGCGGGTCGACAATCCACGCCTCCGCGGGTTTGGGTCGACCCCTGTGCGTCATCTGCCGTCGAGGTGGGAGCACCGGATCCGGAGTGTGTCGACGCTGGACCCGAGGTCCTCACGCACCACCTCGAACAGCCGGAGCCGAGATGACACGTGCCGCCCAGGCACTCCTCGTCCATCACTGTCCGTCAACGGGCCTCCTGCAGGGCCCAGGATCGCGAGCGCGACGACGCTGTCCGCATGTCCCCTCCGTGGGCGCTCGAGCGGCGCCGGCGCGGGCCGCATGAGCATGGGTGACTGTTCACGGTCCACACGCTGTCTACGCTGCGACGGCGCCTGACCTGTGTGCGACGGCGTCCGCTCGCTCGCGTCAACCCGCTTACCCCGCCCGCACCGGCACAGGCCTTCGCGAGCCTCCGCGGCTGAGGAGGCGGCGCGACCGTGCTCGTGGCGTCGGCGCCGTCACATTCCTGCCTCGCCGTTCGTCATGTCGCCAAAGGAGACTGGAAATGAAATTCGTGCTGCTGATCTACCAGGGGACGACGCCGCTGCCCGGGTCGGAGCGCTGGAAGGCGCTGCCGGAAGCGGAGCAGAAGAAGATCTACGCGGACTACGCGGCGCTCAACGACACACCTGGGCTGACGCCGGGGCTGCCACTGGGCCTGCCCGACGCGGCCAGGACGGTGCAGGTGCACGACGGAAGACCGCAAACCAAGAGCGGGACTCATCTCTCCGAAGGGGTCGCCGGCTTCTTCGTGCTCGAGGCCGAGAGCGTGGAGGCGGCCGTCGCGCTCGCCACCCGGATCCCTGCCGCGCGGCTGGGCGGTGCGGTGGAAATCCGTCCGACCGAGAAGTATTGGTGAGCCGATGAGCGACTGGCTGGCGGAGCGATTCGAGGAGAGCCGCGCTCGTTTGCGGGCAGTGGCGCAGCGAATGCTCGGCTCGGCCAGCGAGGCCGACGACGCCGTGCAGGAGGCGTGGCTCAAGCTCAGCCGAGCCGACACGCGCGGCGTCGAGAACCTGAACGGTTGGCTGACCACGGTCGTCGCGCGCGTCTGTCTGGACATGCTGCGCGCGCGGCGACCGCGGCCCGAGGGTGCGCCGGAGCCGCCGGAGGCGGGCAGCGATCCGGAGCTCGAGTTTGGACTGGCGGACGCCATCGGTCCTGCGTTGCTCGTCGTCTTCGATACGCTCGCGCCCGACGAGCGCGTCGCTTTCGTGCTGCACGACATGTTCGATCTGTCGTTCGAGGAGATCGCGCCAATTGTCGATCGCACGCCTGCGGCCGCGCGTCAGCTCGCGAGCCGCGCGCGCCGGCGCGTCCGCGGCGCCGAGGCCCCCTCGGCAGCTCCCAACCGCGCTCTCGTCAGCGCATTCCTCGCCGCATCGCGCGACGGCGACTTCGAAGGGCTGCTCGCCGTGCTCTCGCCCGACGCCGTGCTGCGCGCCGACGAGCTGGCGGTGCGCACCGCAGCGGCGAGGGAGAAGCACGGCGCGCCTCGCCTCGCTCCCGAGGTTCGTGGTTCGGCTGAGATCGCCCAGGCGTTCAAGGGCCGTTCCCGCGGCGCTTCGCCCGCGCTCATCGACGGCGAGCCGGGCGCCGTCTGGGCGGTTGACGACAAGGTGCGCGCGGCGTTCGTCTTCACAATCGCGCATGGCAAGATCACGGCGATCGACCTGGTCATGGATCCCGCGCGCCTCGCCGGGCTCGACTTCGAGATCGGCGACTGATCCTGCCGACATTCAAGGTGCTGCGCCGTGTTCGACCGACCAACCCTGCGTGAATCCGCTGGGCGCTGCAGGATCGCGGCCCCTGCCGTGTGATCCGGCGCAAGGCAGTAGGCGAGTCCGCCGGGTCCCGGCGCTCTCGCAGCGTGTTGCCGTTCGCGTCGTAGGCGAACGAGGTGTCTCTGCTCCGCGGAGCCTACTGCGGGCCTTTCACGCCCTACCCGTACTCGAGCGCGTGGGTCGCGTGCGGCGGGTACTCGCCCCCCCCCGTCGGCCGTGCAAGACGTAATGGTCCTGCACGTTCGACGTCATGTCGTGGATGTCCGAGTACTTGAACACCGACGTGAACCGTCCAGCGTCGACGGCCGCGGCTTCGCCTCTCCGCGCCCGTACGAGAGCCGGTGCAGGTCGTCGTAGCGGTACGTGAACTCAAACGTCCCCGCGTGCGCGGGCATCACCGTCGGCACGCGGCGTCAGGGGACTCCGGACGCGGCCCACGCCCGCGCCTTGATCTCGCTTGCGAGGCGCCGCAAGAAGCGCTCAACCCTCTCGATGTATCCGCGCATCGATACTTCGACGGCTGAGTACGGTGGCGCGCGCGTCTTCACGCGATCACCTATGCGCTCCAAGTGAAGGTTCCATCCGCGGTCTGTCTCGGATACGAACGACTTTCGCTCAGACGCTGGAAACCCGCTCTCTGCGGCGTTCAAGAACTGCAGCGCCAGATCCGCGACTGACACGTGGAACGGTGCCGGCCACGGAGATCGCCGGCAAGCTGGAGCTCGACAATTCCCTTGAGGTAATTGAATGCCGCCCTCGCCCTCCAGGCCGGGACGTCCTGAAGCGACGATCGCGCGTCCGCTTCGACCGAAACACGGAACTCTCGGTCTGGGCGCTCCGGTGCGCCGGCCGAGGAGGTCTCACTTCACGTGCGTCACGTTGCGGGCGGCGTCCGTCACGTGCTCGAGCTGTCCGCGCGGATCGTACGCGTACGGCGACGTCGGCGGACGCACCCGGGCCTCGGGCGCGTCATCGAAGAGGCGACGCACGTCGGCTGGGCTGGTCCGTGAGGGCACCCAGCGTCGCGGATGGGCGCGGTCCGTCGCGCGACCCCTTGGGCCGAAATCCGGAACTCTCGGTCGGTGCACCCGGTACGCCGCCTAGCAACCGCCGCTCCGCGCAGGTGATACGGTGCCGCAATGATCCGCGCCGTCGTGACGAGCTCATTCGCGCTGGCAGGAGGCCTGACCGTGCTCACGCTCGAGATCCTCGAGGGCTCCGTTAAGTCGGGAGACGCGGTACATGTCGCGATGGCGGATCGGTCCGCCGAGGTGACGGTCAGGTCTGTCGAGTTCGTCGACTACGACATCGGCCGTCCTACTTTCCGCTCAGAACCAGCCATCGTGGTCGAGGGCATCGCGCCGTCCGAGGCTCCTGCGGGCGCCATCATCTCCTCGTAGCTGGGTGCTCGGTAGCCCTGGTTTCGCAGGTCCGCGGTCCGGTCCACAGCCTCCTCGGCGCGTCTCGATCTCGAGGAAGCCGGCTCGCACGAGCACGCCCGCCACCGCCATGCGTGACGACTCCCTCCCCCACCGGTCGGGCACGATGCCGATCGATGTAGCGGGTCAGCCTTTAGAGCGCTCCCTCCAAGCCGCGCGATCGCCGCGGGGCTCGCGCCCGTCCTCCGCCGCCCTGCGAGTCAGGGATGGTCCTCGCTTTCATTCGACGAGAAGGTCGCCGCGCTCCGCGCCGTTCGCGCGATCAGGGCTCCCGTCACGACCCATACCGCTACCAACGTCACGACGAACGCGGCGAGGCTCAGGACGTCGGTCCCTCGCACCCGACCGAGGTCCGCGAGCACGAGGACTGGCAGCACGGGGGCGACTACGAAGTAGTCGGGGAACGTGGTGAACGGCACGTCGGCATGCCCTCCACCGGCCTCGAAATAGACGATCGTCAGGGCGATGCTCGCGAGGAGATACGCGATCACCGTCCGGGCGACCCTCACCGCGACTTTGTTCCGCCGGAACGCCGTGGCGTCACTTCGCATACCCCGGCAGCGTACCACCAGGCTTGCTCTCCGCCTGCCCCGGCGCGAACCGGTACACGTTCTCCCGCAGGCACCTCTTCGTGATGAACGGCTAGGCGGCCCGAAACAACGCCCTGGAAACCGCGATGCGAGCGATTCGGTCGTCGCTCTGGTCGCGGTCGATGGCACCACCTTAGTGCCCGATGGTGATCGACTCGCCCCGCGCCCCAGCTTCGCCACCCGCTGGCCATCCGCGTCGTAGAAGAAGATTCGTGATCCGGGCATCCCGGTCGCCGTGCGTCCGCTTCGGCCGAAAGGCGGAACTCTCGGTCTAGGCGCCACCCGCGCGATCGATCGTGAGAGTGGATGGTTGGCCGGCAGCCTGCGCATCCTCGATGTGCTGGGCGGATTGAGGGAAGCGACTCCGACTAACAGTCACCGTCCTTGCTTCGCCTGCTCCGGTCGCTTCCGTCGCTCCGGCGCGTGCGCTCCCTGACGATCCTCGCCGCAGTCCCGGCGTCGTGAAGGTAGACGCAGCGGCACCGGCGAGGAGGCCATAGGCCTCGACGCCGCCATCTCGACATCCATCAGGTTCTGCTCGGAAACCTGGAGGCCCTGCAGCTGACCGCCGCAGGGGGCAATCGCGTGGCGCAGCAGTCCGTGTTGTGAGAGATACTCACTGCTGACCCTATCCAGTAGGCCAGAGCGCTCTAGGTAATCCACGGAGATCGGATTCTCCAGGATGCGGCTCTCGACCGGGTCCTCTCCATCGGGATCGACGAGGCGCTGAGGGGACCACAGCGCGTATCCGAAGAGCGAAAGGTTCCAGGGCTCCGGAGCCTTCGTCCACCTCTGCACAACGGGGTCCGGACTCGCCCACCTCACGCGGACCGGGTCGTAGTACCGGGCCCCGAAGTAATAGAGTCCCGTCTCCTCGTCGAGCTCCTTCCCCGTGAACAGGAGCCGCTGCCCCTTCACCGGCGACGCGCCGATGTCGCTCCGCGGATCCCTCCACACCGCGCCGTACGGGAAGTACTCCACGTGCTCGTGCACCCGCCCGTTCTGGTCCGTCACCCAGCTCGTCGAGCCGAGTGATCCGGGTGGTAGTAGTACGTCTCCGGCCGCACCTTCGCGTCGGCGTAGTAGTCGTTCAGCACCGGCTCGCCGCCGGGCAAGACCCCGCACTTCTGCGGCTGGTAGTTCGACGGGGTTGCAGCCGTTGTCGACGTCGCCCACCGTCGAGACCACCGTGCCCGTCGAGTCCACCGGCCCGCGCGGCACGTCGTCCCAGCCCACACCGACGTGAACGTGTCCAGCGTCGACGGCCGCGACCTCGACTCTCCGTGCGCGTACGTGAGCCGGTGCAGGTCGTCGTACCGGTACGTGAACTCCACGTCCCCCGCGTGCGACGGCACGGCCTCGCCCAGCGCGTTCTTCACGCCGAGCACGTTGCCGACGAGGTCGTACGAGTAGAACAGGTTCTGCAAGAGCCGCTCGCCCGGCTTGCGCGTGTACAGCGTCGCGAGCCGCCGCGTGTCCGGCTCGTACGCGTACTTCGTGACGACGCCGTTCCCGACCCGCTGGTACACCCGCTGGCCGAAGTGGTCGTACAGCAGCGCCTGCAGATATGTCTCGTACTCCGCCGGCGCGTGCGCCGTCGCAGGCCGGTCCCCCCGCGCGTTCTTCAAGAGCCCGCCGCGGTCGTACCCGTACGTCAACACCTCGCCGTCCGGGTACACCATCGACAGCATCCGCCCGAACACGTCGGACTGGAATGTCGTCGTGGAGTGCGGCCGCCGCGCGTCCGCTTCGGTCGAAATCCGGAACTCTCGATCCGGGCGCTCACTCACCCCGCCAGGTGCATGCGCTGCTCGAACGACCGAAGTTCATCCTCGACCGCGTATGCAGTGCCGAGTTCGTGAATCGATGCGTCCGAATCCAGAACCACTATCGGACCGTTGCCTGCAAGCATATCCGACAGGTTGCCGGACTCCATGTACTTCCTCGATTGATAAAAGAATACCCATCCATACGGCTTCCGAATCGTCGCTTCATCGACGATGACTACACTATCGTTCCGGCCTTCGAAGACCAGGTTCACGTGGATCAGCGCCCGCTCCTCAGCCTCACGCTTGGTCATCGACACATGAACGTCGTCGTGAACGTCCGCCGCCGATCTCCGGGCCGCACGGTTCCTGGACGGACAAACTGGAGGCGCGGCATCTCTCGAGGATACTCGTCTCTCCATTTCCTCCGAACTGATGCCGCGGGAGCATGCGGGTCGAACGCTCGCGTGCACGGCGCCAGGTTCCCGAGCGCGCCGTGCCCCCGCGTCTCCTCGCCGAGCTCATCCTCCACCTTCGTGAGCGGACCAGGGAGTACCGGCCGCCGTGCGTCCGCTTCGGCCTAAAGGCGGAACTCTCGGTCTGGGCGCCCCAGACCGCATCCTCTAGATCCGGCGCCGTCATTGTCGACAGATCGACCCCAGCAGGCAACACGTACCCTCCACCAACGGCCCCCGACCGAATGGCGGCCCAATGCACTATCAGCGCGCCTACGAACACGACTACTATAATGAGAGCCGGCCGCATTGCTGAAACCCTGAATCTCGGCACGACCCGTAGGCCGCCAAGAGCCAGGACTGCCGCGGCCAACGGCGTCAGAAAGTAAAGATACAGCCGTCCGTCGATGTCATAAATCTGATACGACAGGACATAGGCGACGACCTCGGCCGCGAGAGCTGCGCCGAGCATGGCGACAAAGGCGCGACCGACAGCTCGCATCATTCAGATAGCCTTCGCTGCTCGAGCTCAAAATACGCATTGAGCGCAGCGTTCCACACTTCGCCGGCATGCAGATCTCCATGCGATGTCGGAGACAGTTTGCCATTCTTCTTCGTGTAATTCACTGGAATGTCGAAGGTAGCGAGCGGGTCCCTGTGGCCTGCACGGCCAGTCTCCCCGAAGACGAAATTACTACCCGTTTGACTGTTTCCGCCACTCTCCTGTTCTTTGCCCAGGTACCATGAATGAGAATCACGATGTCGACCCCGCCCACCGTCGAGACCACCGTGCCGGTCGAGTCCACCGGCCCGCGCGGCACGTCGTCCCAGCCCGGTGGCGGCAGCAGCTTCGCGGCGATGCGGGCCGTCCCCGCGAACACGTGCTTCGTCGCCGCGCGCCGGCCCTTCAACGCCCAGACCTGCCCGATGGTGATCGACTCGCCTCCTCGCCCCAGCTTCGCCACCCGCTGACCGTCCGCGTCGTAGAAGAACTTGGTCGCGTTCCTCCCGCCGCTGTCGATCAGCGTGTCGAGCCGGTTCTCCTCCGTCCACTCGTAGCGCCGCAAGTGCGCGGGGCGCGCCGTGCAGGTCGAGTCCGCCGGGTCGCGGCACTCCCGCAGCGTGTTCCCGTTCGCGTCGTAGACGAACGAGGCGTCTCCTCCCCGAGCTCATCCCTCCACCTTCGTGAGCTGGGCTTCCGGCCGCCGCGCGTCCGCTTCGACCGAAACACGGAACTCTCGGTCTGGGCGCTAGGGCGCTAGGAACTCTCGGTCGGGGCACCCGGGCACAGGGGCACCCGCGTCCGCTTCGGTCGAAAGGCGGAACTCTCGGTCTGGGGGCCACGATCGACGGCGGAGCAGCTTCGCCTCGCCGTACACGTAGGTCAGCCGGTGCAGATCGTCGTACCGGTACGTGAACTCAACGTCCACGCCTGCGAGGGCATCACCGTCGGCACGCGGCGTCAGGGGACTCCGGACGCGGCCCACGGTGCCAATGCCGCGAGCTCGTCCACCAGCAGTACGTTCGGCGCACGCGCCTTGATCTCGATTGCGAAGCGCCGCAAGAAGCGCTCTACCCCTTCGATGTATCCGCGGATCGATACTTCGACCGCTGAGTACGGCGGCACGCGCATCTTCACGTGCTCGCCTATGCGCTCCAACTGAAGGTCGAGCCCGCCGTCTGTCTCGGATACGAACGCCTTTCGCTCAGACGCCGGAAACCCGCTCTCTGCGGCGTTCAAGAACTGCAGCGCCAGATCCGCGACTGACACGTAGAACGGTGCCGGCCACGGAGATCGCCCGGCAAGCTGGAGCTCGACAGTTCCCTTGAGGTAATTGAATGCCGCCTCGCCCTCCAGGCCGGGACCTCCTGACGCGACGGTGAGCCACTCGTCGTCCGGGATCACATACTCCACCTCGAGCTCTTCGTGCATGGAACACCTTTACAGGAACGGGAAGGCCGTTACGACCTGGCCGTTCGGTTCTAGGACAACCCGCAGCTTGTTTGTCGCCTGTCCACTCTTGTCGATACCGATCATTGCATCGAAGGCATGCTCTACGACGAGCCTGCCGCCGGATTCGTACATCGTCTTACTATCAGACCTCACCGCGGTCTCGACGAGCTGGAGGAAGTCCGTTCCTTCGTAGAACACGCTCTTCACTGCGCTCCTGCCTGCGTTCGGGAAGTGCCCGACCAAGACCTTGATCACCTCATCGTCTCGGATGTGCGCTCGCGCCAGAATTTCCGCTGCATGCTCGACTAGTGTTCCTTTAGCGAACTTCAGGACCCCGGCGATAGGAACTATCCCGACGCCTGCGAGGAAACGGTCCCATAATGAGGCTTTGCCTCCGGTTGCCTGCTCGCCGGAGAGCACCACGTTCGCTGCGATTGCAGGGTGCAGCTGGACGAGCGCCTCCGCGAACGGCTTCATCTTCGCGAAAGTCTCTCTTGTCTTGGTGTCAGCGACTCGGTGCTGACTGAAGTAGTAGTCCAGCTCCTCCTGCGTAACTTCCTGACGGCCCGAGGGGTCAACGAACCGGAGTGGGCTCCATCTTGCGTATTGATATGGGTCGAGAGCACTGGGAACGAGGTCGGTCAATCGATCGGCTGGGTCCGGCGTCTTCCAGCGCGCCAGCGACGGGTCCCAGTACCTCGCCCCGAAGTAGTAGAGCCCCGTCTCCTCGTCGAGCTCCTTCCCCGTGAACAGGAGCCGCTGCCCCTTCACCGGCGACGCGCCGATGTCGCTCCGCGGATCCCTCCACACCGCGCCGTACGGGAAGTACTCCACATGCTCGTGCACCCGCCCGTTCTGGTCCGTCACCCAGCTCGTCGAGCCCAGGTGATCCGGGTGGTAGTAGTACGTCTCCGGCCGCACCTTCGCGTCGGCGTAGTAGTCGTTCAGCACCGGCTCGCCGCCGGGCAAGACCCCGCACTTCTGCGGCTGGTAGTTCGACGGGTTGCAGCCGTTGTCGACCTCGCCCACCGTCGTCACCACCGCGGCGGTTGAGTCCACCGGCCCGCGCGGAACGTCGTCCCAGCCCGGTGGCGGCAGCAGCTTCGAGGCGATGCGGGCCGTCCCTGCGAACACGTGCTTCGTCGCCGCGCGCCGGCCCTTCAGCGCCCAGAACTGCCCGATGGTGATCGACTCGCCCCCGCGCCCCAGCTTCGCCAACCGCTGGCCGTCCGCGTCGTAGACTTCGTCGCGTTCCTCCCTCCGCCGTCGATCACCGTGTCGAGCCGGTTCTCCTCCGTCCACTCGTAGCGCCGCAGATGCGCCGGGCGCGCCGTGCAGGTCGAGTCCGCCGGGTCCCGGCACTCCCACAGCGTGTTGCCGTTCGCGTCGTAGACGAACGACGCGGGTCCGATCCGCGTCGCCTGGTGCGCGCCCTTCCCACCGTACCCGTACTCGAGCGCGTGGTTCGTGTGCGGCCGGTACTCGCCCCCGCCCGTCGGCCCGTGCAAGACGTGATGCTCCTGCACGTTCGACGTCATGTTGTGGATGTCCGAGTACTTGAACACCGACGTGAACGTGTCTAGCGTCGACGGCCGCGACTTCGCCTCTCCGTGCGCGTACGTGAGCCGGTGCAGGTCGTCGTACCGGTACGTGAACTCCACGTCCCCCGCGTGCGACGGCACGGCCTCGCCCAGCGCGTTCTTCACGCCGAGCACGTTGCCGACGAGGTCGTACGAGTAGAACAGGTTCTGCAAGAGCCGCTCGCCCGGCTGCCGGCGGCGTCCGTCACGTGCTCGAGCTGGCCGAGCGGGTCGTACGCGTAGCGCGTCGTCGGCGTGCGCCCCTCCACGTGCTCCTCGACCGCGACCGTCTTCTCGGTCGCGTCGCGGTACACGGCGCGCGTCTTGCCGAGCGCGTCCGTGGCCGTCGTCTGGTGGCGGAGGAAGGGATCGCCGACCGCCCTCCCGAACGCGAAGGCAATGCGCGTGATTGCGCCGTTCGGCTCGACGGTCTGGATCGTGCGGCCGAGCGCGTCGTAGGCGAAGCGCGTCGGACGCTCGAGCGGCCGCGGCGCGTAGCCCGGGGTCATGCTGGGGTCGAAGAACGGCTGCCCCTGCTCGGCCACGCGCCCCATCGCGTCGAACACCTGGCCGCCCGTCACGGACCACCCGACGCGCGTCGCCTCGTCGCTGCCCGCCCAGACCTCGGCCGTCTTCTTCGTCTGGATGACGCGCCCGAGGCCGTCGGCGACGACCACCGTGTCGAGCGTGCCGCCCTGGGGTAGCGCGTTCCGCGTGAACGCCCACGCCGCCGGCTTCGCCGTGTGGTCGTAGCTGATGTCGATCGTCGGGGCGTCGAGCGTGAAGCCCGGCGCGGCAACCTTCGTGAGCCGCCCGAAGCCGTCGAACGCGCGCGCGGTCACCTGGCCGTTCACGTCCTGGGTCCAGGTGCTCTCGTCGGGGGCGACGGGGTCTCGTAGCGCGCCTCCGAGACGTAGCCGTGCACGTCGTTCGTGTGGGCCACGTGGACGCCGTTGCGCCCCTCGTACTGGTACTCCACCCAGTACGCGTCGCCCAGGTGGTTCTCGGGCGAGGTGACCCTCTCGACGTTCCCGGCCCACGGCGAGCCCTCTCGGAACCACGAGAGCGCCGCCACCGCCTCGGCCGTGCCCTCGATCCGGGAGTGCAGCTCGGTGAGGTTGCAGGACGCGTCGTAGACTCCGCGGCGGTAGCGCAGCACTCCCCCGGACCGGTTCTTCACGGTGATCTCGGTGGGCGCGCCGGTGCAGTGGATGGCTGCCGCCTGCGTAGGCCCGTAGAGCACCGTGGCGAAGACATCGTCGGCGGGATCGGCCACGTCGCCCTCGTCGTGGAACGAGGACACGTTGCCCGCACCGTCGTAACCGAAGACCTGCCGCGAGATCACTCCGGCCGTGGCCTCCCCCTCGAAGAGCCGCTTCTCCGAGGCGGTGAGCTTCATGAAGGTCGGCGCGCAGTACTCGTCCTGCGGGTACCTCAGGTTCATCGGCGTGCGGTCGAGGCACTCGCCCGCCGGCGTGCCGACGAGCTCCGGCTCGTACTGGTTCAGGCTCTCGACGAGCGTCGCGCCCTGCGCGTCGAGCACGACCTCGCGCTCGAGGAGCCCCTTCGAGCGGAAGTCGTCCACGAGGAAGCGCTGCACGAGCCTCGACGCGTCGGGGTTCGTCCGTGCCGAGGGCCCCACGTTCGCGGGAGCGCACCGTCAGTGTCAAGCACGAACAGTCAACGTTACGCGATCACTGCAGGTGCGGCTCGTCGCCCGCCCTGGCGCGCCGAAGGGTCGCGCTTACCCCTGTGCGATGTGCACGCACGGCGGCGCCCGCCATGCTCGTGGCCGATGCATGGCAGCGCGATTACCCCTGTCGCCGCCTCGGGCCGACACGCAACCGCCCGTGCCTCACGCGCCGCGCCCACCTGGCAGCCCCGAGCCACAGAAGCGCGTTGACGATCACGGCGACGGACACCTCGCCAATCGCTCCAGCGAGCTTGCTCGGGGAGAACAGCTCGGGCAGCAGCTTCTCCACGACGAACAGGCCCACGGGGCTTCCGGGCAAGAGAAGGGCAACGCCCGAGAAGAAGATCTCCGGGCCGCAGCACAGCACCCACGGCGACCCGAGGTAGCACGCCACCCCGGCCACCTGGAGCGCTGCAAACACCTTCCAGGTTCTGCTGCTCATGGCAACTCCGGCGCCAGGCGCAGGTCATTCGAGATGATCAGTGGGTTGCCCGGCCGCGGTGCCATGACCGCTGCTCGTCCTGGTACTGCGCCGGGCACGGACCGACCTCCTCATTCGCCGTCACCGTCCCAATGGTCATCTATACGCGACGAAGACGAAAATGGACTCGCAAGCGCAATGGTAAGCAAGCACCCCGACCGAGAGAATGAGTGCAGCGCGAATACGGACCCACCAACGAGCTCCCGGTGCCCTCCACCCGGCCGCTGCGAAAGCCATGGCGGGCAGGCCCCACCCCACGACGAGGAACCCAAGCGTCCACCACGACGAGCGGCCACAGTGGTCCAGCTCGTAGCAGCCGGCCGGAACGCGACCCCACCGGCGACCCAGATCCATGGCGCTGATCCACGCCGCGGAGAGCGATGCGATGGCCAACCCCATTGCCGCAGACACGCTCGCCAGCGCCGCTCGCCTCCCCAGGTCGTGAAGGCGGCACGAGGCTGCGTCTGCCGGCCTGGAGGGGCAGTCACGTCCTTGTTCCCGTGGGTGCGGGCCGGTCAAGGCTCCGCGCAGAGGGTCGTGCACTGTCCGCTGCTCGCGTAGTCGCACACGTCCGTCGGCCTGCACTGCGACTGCAGCGAGCAGGTCTCGCCCGGCGCGCGCCAGGCCGTGCAGACGTACGCCACGCCGCTCCAGGAGCACCACCCGCCGATGCAGGGGCGGCCCTCGCCGTTGACGTTGCTACAGAGCTCCGACGGCTTCGGACCGTCCACGCACGTGCCGCCCGCGCTGCAATAGAGCCCCGGGCCGCAGGCGTTCTCCCCCTGCGTGCAGCTCTCGCCTGGTCCGCGCCACGCGACGCAGGTGGAGGCGCTCGAGCACCGGTAGCCGATCGCGCACTCCTCATCCCGCGTACAGCTCCCCGACGTGGCCCGCGGGCGGCACTTGCTGTCGTAATACGAGTTCCACTGGCAGAAGAGGCCGGGGCCGCACCAGATGTCGTTCAGGCATGGGCCGTCCACCCCCGCCAGCGGCGTACACACGGGCGTCGCCAGGAGGATGTTGCAGGAGGTCCCCGCGGCGCAGGGCAGGCCCGATTCGCACGGTGATCCGGAAGGGATCGGCGTCCAGCAGGTGCTGGGGCACGCGTCGGGCGACCAGAGGCAGACGCCCGACGCGCAGCTCTCGTCCGAGAAGCACGCCTGGCCGTCCGCGAGCTTGCCGGCGACGGCCGCCCCGCAGTCCGCCTGGGGGTAGGTCCCGTTCATGAACGCCTCGAGCACGTCGCAGCTCGCCGTCTCGAGGAAGGAGAGGCACGCACCGGCGCGCGCGCCGTCGTACGTCGCGCGTCCCGCCGCCACGGCCTGCACCGGGTCCGCGCATCGCGCCGCCGGCGCGAACACCGCCGCCGCCTCGGCCGCCGAGGCCCGCTCGCAGGCCGCCCAGCGGGCCGCGTACGCGCCCCAGTATGCGTCGCAGTACTCGGAGACCGTCGCGGGCGCCGATCCGCCGCCGGGGCCGCCACCGCCGCCGGGGTCGCCTCCGCCGGAGCTCGAGCACGCGGCGGCGAGGAGCAGGAACGAAAGCGCGATCCTCTTCGACGTCATGTGTCCTCCCGACTCCAGCGTTTCACTTCGAGACGGCGAACGCGAGGTCGTCATGATCGTCGAACTCTCCGGTGCTGCAAGGTTGCTGCGTCCCCGCGTGGCGCAGCTGCACTCGCACCGCCTGCAGCGCCCCCGGCTCGAGGACGTGATCGACGCCGAGCACCTGGAGGCCGGCGCGGGTCGGCGTGAGCGTCGCCACCCAGCGCCAGGAGGGGGACAGCGCGTTCGGCGCGACGTAGACGTCGAGCGCGTCGGTCACGTAGCTCGCGGTCGCCCAGACCTTCGCCTCGATCCGCACGGCGCCGCCCTCCTTGAGACCCGCGACCGGGTCGAGCGCCCGCACCGTGACGACGTCCACCGACTCGTCCTGGTGGAAGAAGCCCGACCCGCCGTCCGGGCAGCTCGCGGCGATCGTGTTGGGCGCCGAGGGCTCCGGGCCGAGCGGGCCGCGTCCCACCACGAGCCCTCCCGTCCAGCAGCTCGCCCCCGCGAGCGCGCACTTCGGAGCCTTCAGCTTCCTGTCGAAGGACGCGAGCCCCGTCTGAGCCACGTGCACGGTCACCGGTGCGCTCTCCCCGACGTTCTTCCCCGCGTCGTAGGCGCGCGCGACGAACCGGTAGTCCGCGCCGTCCGCGAGCCCCGCGAGGCTGGTCGGGAAAGCCCACGGCGCGGCAGTGTCGGTGGCGACGAGCGTCTCGACGCCTGCCGCGTCGAGCCGCACGAGCTTCACCTCCGTCACCGCCACGTTGTCGGTGGCCGCCACCTGGACCGTGATCGCCCCGGAGGCCGTCTCGCCGTCCACGGGCGCCGTGATGGTGGCGGTCGGCTTCACCACGTCCTCGACCTCCACGGAGACCGGCGCGCTCCTCGTCCAGTTGCCCGAGTAGTCGAACGCCACGGCCGTCAGGCTGTAGGTCCCCGGCGCGAGCCCCGTGGTGTCCCAGCTCGCCGTGAAGGGCGCGGACCCGTCGGAGGACAGGGCGCCCCCGTCCACCTCGAAGTCGACGTGCTCCACGCCGACGTCGTCGCTCGCGGCGGCGGACACCGCGACCGCATCGCGCACCTTCGCGCCGGCCGTGGGAGCGGAGATGGACACGGACGGAGGCGTCGTGTCCGGCGTGCCCGGCTCGGTGGCGATCACGACGTCGTCCCGGTCGTCGTACCCGGTGGTCCCGCAGGCCTCCGGGAGCCCGCCGCCCCGGAGGGCGACGCGGACGACCTGCCGCTCCGAGTAGGCGAGCGGGACGGTCGCCGACAGGATCTGCTCGCCCGTGAGCGTCGGCTCGACCGTGGCGCGGAGCACGAACTGCGGCGCCGCAGCGTCGGCCGCGACGTAGACGTCGAGCCGGTCGTAAACAGGATCGGCGACGAAGGCCCGCACCTCCACCCGCGCGAGCTTGCCGCCGGTGAGGGGCGCGCCGTCGAGCGACGAGATCGCGACGTGCTCGATCGACTCGTCGCTCCGGTACACGCCCTCCGTGCCGTCGGGGCACCCGTCCACCGTGTTCGAGGCGTTCGCCTCCGGGCCGAGAGGCCCGCGCCCCATGAGCAGGATCCCCGTGTGGCAGAACGGCGAGACCACGTCACAGGACGGCGCCCCCGCCACGGGATCGAACGCGGCGCCGGGGTTCTGGACGTTCATCGTCACCGGGTCGCTGACGGCGGTGTTGCCCGCGGTGTCGTAGGCCTTGCTCGTGAGGACGTGATCGCCGTTGGCAACGGAGGTCGTGTCGAGCGTCGCCTCGAACGGCGCGGCGGTGAACGTGGCGAACGGCACGTCGTCCACGCGCAGCTCGACCTTCGCCAGCTCACCGCCCGGATCGGCGGCGTCGGCCGCCACGCGGATCGTGCCTGCGACCTGCGCGAGCCCGGAGACCGGCGCCCGCAGCGTGGTGGTGGGCGGCGTGATGTCGCCGGTCCTCACCCAGACGAGAGGCTCCGACTTCGAGTCCCCGACGTTTCCACCGAAGTCGAACGCCTTGGCGTAGAGGAGATAGGTCCCCGACGGAACGGTGCTGCTCGCCAGCGTGAACGTCCACGGCGCGCCGGAGGTCGTCTCGCCCACCTTGAACCCGTAGGTCGTGTAGGGCACGTGCAGCCAGAACTCGACGCGCTTCACGGAGCTGTCGTCGGCGGCGTCGGCGGTGAGCTGGACCTCGCCGCTGAGATAGGAGCCGGACGGCGGTGACGTGACGCTCACCGTCGGCGGGGTCAGGTCCTCACGCCTCACGGTGACGCTCGCGGTCCCGACGTTGCCGACGCCGTCGTACGCGCTCGCGGAGAAGACGTAGCTGCCGTTGGGAGCGCGCGAGAAGTCGTACGGGATCTCCCAAGGCGCGCCCGTGTTGGTGCCGAGGGAGACGCCGTCGAGGAAGAACTCCACCTTGCGGATCCCGCTGTCGTCGGTCGGGTCCACCGAGAACGTGACGGCGTTCGGGACGACCGCCCCCTCCTCCGGTGCGAGCACCTTCACGTCCGGAGGCGTCACGTCGTTCACCGTCAGGGTCACCGGCGCCGACTCGGTCACGTTCCCCTGGAGGTCGGTCCCGCGCACGCGAAGCGCGTACGTGCCGTTCGCCGGGGCCCGCAGCTCGAACCCCCACGGGGCCACGACGTCGCTCCCCTGGAAGACGCCGTCGAGGAACAGGTCCACCTTCGCCACCGCTCCGGCGTCGGTCGCGCTCGCCGCGACCTCGATGAGGTTGGACGGCAGCGACGCCGCGTCGAGCGGCTCCAGGATCGCCACCGTGGGCCCGGTGAGATCGGCGAGCGTGACCGCCACCTCGTCGGTCGCGATGTTGCCGGCGCCGTCGTGCGCGACCGCCCGCAGCACGTACTCACCGTTCGGAAGGAGCGCCGGGTTCCAAGCCGCCGTGTACGGCGTCGCGGTGAGCTGGGCGATCGCGTAGGTCTTCCCCTTCCAGTCGTCGGCGGTCACCATCACCTTCGACACGAGCCGATCGTCCGCCGCCGCGACCTCGACCGTGGTGCTCTCCGCCAGCACCCCGCCGGCCGCAGGCGCAACGATCTCCACCGTCGGCGGCGCGCCGTCCGCGGTGCCGCCCCCCACCTCGAAGACGAGGTCGTCCCGGTCGTCGAAGCCGCCCGAGGTGCAGACCGCCGCCGCGTCCCCGCCGCGACGGAAGGCCGCGCGGACCGCCTGCGTGCCGCCCGCGGAGAGCGTGTACCAGGCCGTGAGCGTCTGCGGGCCGGAGGCCACCGGCGTCAGCGTGATGAGGTGGCGCCACGAGGGCGGGCTCACCGCCGGCGACGCGTACAGGTCCAGGGAGTCACCCAGCTCGCCGCCGACGATCGCGTCCACCTCCAGCTTCACGTTTCCGCCGACCACGAGCGGCTTCCCGTCGTCGGAGGAGATCCGGAGCTGCTCGATCGACTCGTCCAGCTGGTACACCCCGAGCTCGCCGTCGTGGCAGACACAGCCCGCGGGATCTGCGTCGCACCCGTCGCGGAGCACGCTCGGGGCGTACCGCTCCGGGCCGAGCGCCGCGCGCCCGCGGACCAGGTCCCGCGAGTCGCAGGAGGCGGCGAGCGTCTCGCACCGCGCGATCCGCAGCCCCGGGTCGAGGTGGGCGACGCCCGGGTTGCTCACCGTGACAGAGATCGCCGTCGAGTCGGTCGCGTGGCCGGCCGAGTCGTACGCCCGGACCACGAGGGAGTGCGCGCCGTCGAGCGACGTGGAGGTGTCCCAGGCGATCTCGAACGAGCTCGAGTCGCTGCTGCCTCGCCAGCGCCCGTCGACGAGCAGCTCGATGCGCGTGAGCCCGTGGTCGTCGCTCGCCGTGCCGGTGACGTTCACGGCGCCCGTGAGGGCGTCGCCTTCCACGGGCGCCGTGACGGCCACCGTCGGAGCGGCGTCGTCGGCGGTGGGCGTGAGCTCCACACCTCGCGTGTAGACGAGCCGATCGGGCGTGAACCCGGGCGCGCCCGCCGGAGCGCGGGTCGCGCTCGCGACGAGCACCCGGACGACGTCCTGCGGGGTCGCCGCCGGGTTCCGCGAGAGGAGGAGGGCCACCGCGCCGGTGACGTGCGGCGCCGCCATCGACGTGCCGGAGAGCGGCAGGTCGGCGACCGCCGTCGTGTTCCACGCAGAGACGATCCCGGCGCCGGGCGCGACGAAGTCCACGCAGTCGCCGACGTTCGAGAAGGGCGCGAGCTCATCCACCGGCGCTCCACCGACCACCGGAGGCGTCCGCTGCTGCAGGGCGGCGACGGTCAGCGCGCCGGGCGCGCGCGCCGGAGAGACGTCGCAGGCGTCCTTGCCACCGTCGCCCGCGGCCACCACGACCACGATGCCGCTCGCGGTCGCCGCCTCCACAGCCGCGTCGATCGCCGAGGATGGGCTGGCGAAGAGGCTGAGGTTCGCGACGGACGGCCGGGAGTGGTTCGCGATCACCCAGTCGAGCCCCGCGACGACGCTCGAGGCGCTGCCGTTCCCGCTGCAGTCGAGGACGCGCACCGACCGGATGCTGGCGCCCTTCGCGACGCCGTAGGGCCCTCCGGCGATGGTCCCCGCGACGTGGGTGCCGTGACCGCTGCAGTCCCCGACGACGCCCTCGCCGAGGGCGTCGAACGCGAAGGAGGCCCGCCCGCCGAACGCGGCGTGTGACGTGAGCACGCCGGTGTCCAGCACGAACGCGTCCACGCCTACTCCGGTCCACCGATCGTCCCAGCCGTACCTGTCGTCGAGCGCGGCGCCGCGCTGGTCGACGCGGTCCAGACCCCAGGTCGGACCGTACTGCCAGGCGACGGCGGCCGCCCGGGCGACGCCGTCCTGCTCGACGCGCTCCACGCGCGGATCGAGCGCGACGGCGCCGGCGGCGGCGAGCCCGGCGCGCATGGAGAAGCCGCGCAGCGCGTGCTGGTAGACGTTCAGCACGGTGGCGCCGTGATCGTTCGCGACGCTCGCCGCGACCGCGGCCACGTCCGCTGCGCCGTCGCCAGCCGCGAGGACGACGAGGTACTGATCCGGGATCGGCTGCTCCACGCGCGCGATCCGCTCGGCTCCGGCGGGGGCGGCCTCCGAGGACCTACCTCGGCTCGAGCAGCCGCCACCGGCGGCGAGCGCCAGCGCGAGAGCTGCCGTTAGACTCACCGTTGAATGCCTGGACATGTCCTCTCCCCGAGGGCCGCCCGCGAAGACCGGCGCCCGTCCCTGCGTAGGAGCCGATGGCGCCGCTCGGCGCCCGCCTGCCTACATCCCGGCGATCGCCTTCTCGTCGACCTTCATCGCGGCGTCCCTCACCGCCGCTTCCACGACTTCCCTGCGCGCCCTGGAGCGCCGCTCCGACGTCAGCCGCTGTCGGAGCACCTCCTTCAGGTCGTCGAACGACGGCCGCTGCTCTCGCTCCCGGACGACGAGCTTCACGACGTGCAGCGCGCTCGCCGTCTCGACCACGCGCGGGAGGATCGCCCCGGCCTCGGTCAGCTCGAACGCGGCGGCGGACAGCTCGGGCCCGTACAGCGACGTGAGCTCCTCGCGGCTCATCGGCGGCAGCTCGCCGTTGAGCGCCCGGGTGCGCGGGTCCTCCGAGCGGAGCCGCGCGAGGTTTCCGAACGCGAGCGGGTCGAGCGGGCGCTGCTGCGCCGCCGCCAGCGCGGCCTGGGCCGCGCCCAGCTTCCGCGCCCGCGCGGCGGCGTCCGGAGCCTCGAAGGTGATGACCGCGAGCCGGACCCGCTCCGGCCGCTGAAGCTCCATCTCGTGCTCCGCGAACCAGGCCCGCACCTCATCGTCGCTCAACGGCCGGCCGGCGGCTGACTCCTCGACCTTCTTCTCGACGAAGGCGCTCGACAGCTCCTGCGCGTAGCTCCGCGCGAACTCGCCCGTGCGGTGGAAGCCCTCCGCCTCGGCTCGACGCGCGAGCAGGAGCGTCCGCGTCCAGCCCTCGACGAACTCCTTTCGCGCCGCAGGGTCCGTGAGCTGCGCGCGAAGCGGACCATCCTTCGGCCCGGCGAGCGCCTCGATCTCGTCGGCGGTCACCTTCTCACCGTCGAACCGCGCGAGGACGGCGCCGCTCGACGGGCGGCCGTCGAGCGGGCTGCCGCCACCGCCAGCGTGGCCGATGAAATAGCCCGCGACACCGGCGATCACCGCCGCGATGACGGCGGTCACGACCTGTCGCCTGGAGCTGGTGAGTCCTGCAGGAGTCTCGTTGTCGCTCACTCGATCACCGTTTCTGGCCAGCTAGACCCGCGGTCAATGTGGCGTTGCGGCTGATAATTGCCCGACCGCGATGCCATGACCGCTCCACGACGGGCTCTCATTACTCTCGGTCGGGATGCCTCATTCTCCTTCTCAGGGTCGCAATACCTAGATCGAGCACCACCGCGAGACCCAGTGACACGACCGGGACCCACAGGCGTTGCCCTGGCGCCGAGTGACCACCATTGAGTGCGCGCGCTATTTCTCCGATGCCCCACGTCACGGCGCTGAACAACAAGGACACGACATTCAAAAGACCGCGAACCCCGCGATCGTCATACCGCGTTCCCAGAGCATCGCCCAACCACTGCAACACCAGCCCGAACGCGACATAACTCGTCACGATACGTCGACTGATCAATCCGATCGTTGACGCCACTATCGTCACCTTGCCCTCCCCTGCGGCACGGGGACACCGGGCTGGGCTCCCCCTCCCTGACCGGCTCCGTTAGGCGCAAACGACGCCCTTGGGACTGGGCGGTCGTAACCCGGCGTGCTTACCGGCAGCACCGGAGGCGCAACGCCGGCCGCCTCCAGCAGGCCGGAGACGTAGGAGTTCGAATTGAATCCATCATCGGCCACGAACATGCTTCTATTTGCCGGGTTGGCCTCAGGAAACAGGTCGTAATCCAGGTCGTCGGCGTAGTTGGCGTCGAGTGTCAGGAGTCTATCAATGAACTGATCCTCGCCCACTGGATCTCCTGGCCCGAGCGGCCCGGCCTTCACGTCCGCAGGATTCGGGACCACAATCCCGCCCTGATGAGGCCGTGCGTCCCGCGTCCGATTGTGCTCACTCACGAGACTGCCGTTGATCGCAGGTACGGGCCCAGCTCCGAGGGTCATGAATACACGACCCTGGTCGTCTCGAAGTGGCTGACCTGTCGCCGGATCGCGAAAACGCGGATCGTTCGCCCACCGCGCCTGATTTTCCGGCGTGATGCGAACAAGCGAGTGAAAAGACCCCCGAGCCACTTCATGAAAGTCGACGCGCACCTCGTTGCCGTCAGGGTCCTGGAGAACAACGGGACTCGCGTGGGCGTAGAGGTAGAGAGACAGGTTCTCCGTTCTGAAGATCCCTCCACGCCCAGGAAGGGATTCGCCAACTTCTTGGCCAGGAAGATAGGAAGCCAGCATCGGATCACTGCTCGCCCACCTCGCCCTCACCGGATCCAGGTACCGCGCGCCGAAGTAGTAGAGCCCCGTCTCCTCATCCATTTCCTTGGACGAGAAGAGGAACTGCTGCCGATGCACGGGGTCGCCGTCGGAGTCGTACCGTGCGTCGCGCCAGACCTCGCCGTACGGGAAGTACTCGACGTGCTCGTGGACGCGGCCGTTCTGATCGGTCACCCACGACGTCGAGCCGAGGTGATCCGAGTGGTAGTAGTAGGTCGCCGGCTTGATCTTCGTCGTATCCGGACGCCGGTCGATGACCGGGTTCGCGGCGGGATCGATCGGACACTTCTGTGGCTGGTAGGTACTCGGATCGCACCCGCTGACCGTCTCCACCGCCGTTCCGGCCAGGATCGGCCCGGAGACCGCCGTCCCCTCGCTCCAGCTCGGCTCCCAGCCGGGAGACGGCAAGAGCTTCGAGGCGACGCGCGTCTCCCCGATGAAGATGTGCTTCGTCGCCGCCTTGCGCCCCTTCAGCGCGAAGAACTGGCCGATCGTGATCGACTCGCCTCCGCGCCCCAGCTTCACGACGCGCTGGCCGCCGGCGTCGTACATGAACCGGGTGATGTTCCAGCCGCCGCCGTCGATGACGGCGTTCAGCTCGTTCTCCTCGCCCCAGAAGTACCGGCGCAGCTTGTCGGAGTTCGCCTGGCAGGCCGCATCGCCGTGGTCGCGGCACTCGCGCAGCGTGTTGCCGTTCGCGTCGTAGACGAGGTTACGATCCCCGATCTTCGTCGCCTGGTGCGGCCCGGCATCGCCGTAGGCGTAGTCGAAGTCGTGGTTCGTGTGCGGCGGGTGCGCCGTCTCGTCGTCGGGATCGTTCGCGGTGGTCAGCCAGTGCTTCTGGTGGAGCCGCGTCATGTTGTGGATCTCGTCGCCGAACTCGTACGTCGTCTTGAACCTGTCGACGACGCCCGGACGCGACAGCGCGGTCCCGGTCGCGGTGGTGAGCCGGTACAGATCGTCGTAGTCGTACGTGTACGAGACGGCGCCGGAGCGCCGGCCGGTCGCCTCGCCCAGCGCGTTCGTGAGCGTCTTGACGTTGCCCACCAGGTCGTAGGTGTACGTCAGCGCCTGGAGCGTACGCCCCTGCGACGCGGTGTCCACGTGCTTCAGCCGCTGCGTGTCAGGCTCGTACGTCCAGGTGGTCGTCGCAGCGTTCCCGAGGACCGCGTGGCGGCGCGCCCCGAACTCGTCGTAGGTGAGCGTGGTGAGGTAGACCTCGGTGGCCTCCTCCCAGTGCTTCGTGGCGGGCCGGTGTCCCTCCGCGTGGTTCACGAGCCCGGCGGCATCGTACAGGTACGTGAGCTCCTCGCCGTCCGGATACCAGAGCCGCAGCATCCGGCCGAAGGAGTCGAACTCGAAGCGCGTCTCGAAGGTCTGGGGCGAGTCGTTCGGCTTCAGCGGCTTCACCGTCCGGGTGAAACGGATCGTCTCTCCGAGCTTCCCGTAGCCGCGCGTCTCGGCGCCGGCGTCGTCGACCACCCGCACGATCCTGCCCGCGCCGTTCTCGGGAGCTCCCGGCGGCCCGTACTCGTACTTCACGTCGGTGCCGAAGGGCTTGTTGACCGCGATGAGCTGGTCGAGGTCGTACTCGTAGAACACGAAGGCCTGGTCTGCGGGCAGCTTGCCACCCTTGGCGGCCTGGACGAGGTTCCCGTCCTGGCGCGACACGAGGTTTCCCATGTCGTCGTAGGCGAAGTCCGTCGTCCCTGCGTCGGGGCTGACGAGCTGCCTCCGCCGGCCGAGCCGGTCGTACTCGACGCGCGTCTCGTTCCCCCTCGCGTCGATCACGGCGCGCAGGTCGCCCAGGGGATCGTACTGATACCGCGTGGTGTGGACGAGCGAGTCGATGTGCTCCTCCACCGCGGAGATCTTTTCGTCGAGGCGCCGGTACATGACCCGCGTCTTGCGGAGCGGGTCAACCACCGTGGCCCGCCGGCGAAGGAAGGGATCCTTCGCCGCGCGCGCGAGGTCGTAGGTCAGCTCGTAGACGCCGCCGTTCGGCTCGACGGTCCGGGTCTTCCGGCCCAGCACGTCGTAGGTCGTGGTGGTCTCGTAGACGGGCGCGTCCTCGCGGAACCCCGGGTCCCGGCCGCCGATGAAGTAGGGGATCCCCTGCTCCGTGACGCGTCCCATGACGTCGAAGCGCTGGCGCCCCGACGCGGTCACGCCCAGCCCCTTGCCGTGGGCCAGCACGGTCTTCTGCGTCTGGAGGGTGCGCCCCAGCCCGTCCGTGTACACGAACGTGTCGAGCCAGCCGCCGTTCCTCGGCAGCAGGTTGTGCGTCGCCGCGCGCGCCGGGCTCGCGTCCGGCGCGTACTCGACGCGGACCGCAGGGATCGTGCTGTCGTAGGGCCCGAACACCTGGAAGATGCGGCCGTTCGCGTCGAGGACGCGGCGCGTGAGGTTGCCGTTGAGGTCGGTCGCCGTCTCGACCTCGCCGAAGCGCTCGTCATACACGGCCGAGGACGCGTACCCGTGCGCGTCCTCGACGCGGGTCGGGAAGTTCCGGGTCACGCCGCTCGTGTCGTAGAGATAGCGGACCCAGTACCGGCCGCTCTTCACCCTGGGCTGGTGCACCTCGAACAGCTTTCCGTCGGCGTTCCAGGCCAGGTCCACCTGCACGTACCTCGTGGCGTCGACGAAGGACTGGAGGTCCTTGAGGTTTCCCCTCGCGTCGTAGTGGCCGATCCGCTTGCGGAGGAAGGCGTCGTCGGCGTCGGTCGCGTGCGCCTTCACCAGCAGCAGCTCCGGGCGCGCGATCGAGTAGAAGGCCCTCGCCGCCTCGTCGTCGGCGTAGTTGACCGTCGCGTGGACGTCGTCGCCCGTGTCGAGGGGATCCGCGTCACCCAGGTCGGTGAAGGTCAGCACGTTCCCGTTCGAGCGGTCGTACGTGTAGCTCTGGTAGGTGACGAGCTTGGCGTTGGGGTCGCCGGTCGTCTCGTGGAGCTCCTGCGTGACGCTGTCGAGCGTGATGACGTGCGAGCCGCACCACTCGTCGAGCGTCGGCCTCAGGAAGAACGGCGCCGCCTCCCGGCACGGGTCGACGGCCGGCGCGGGCCTCGCCTCGGTGTCCGCGAAGCGTGACGGCGCGGACCAGGCGTTGGTCGTCGTGGTCAGCACCCGCCCCGAGACGTCCGAGAGCGTCTCCGTCACGACGAGGCCCTTCCTCAGGACCGAGTCGTTCCAGTAGGTGCGCACGACCTTCGCTCCGTCGCCGCGGGTCTCGGTCGTCGCGTCGAACCCGAGGAAGTCGCGCTCGTAGCGGTGGTAGCGGCCGTCGCCGTAGTCGAACGAGGTGGCGAGGTCGTGACCGGGGGTGCCGTCCGCGCGCCCGTCGTGGACGACGACGCTGGACAGGACCCAGCGGCTCTCCGGCATCGCGACGCTGTTCCCCTTGCGCGCGTAGTCGAGCTCGAAGCTCCCGCCGAGCGGCCGCGAGACCGCCTTGAGCAGGTTCCCCTTCCGCAGCTGGTTGAGCCGGACCCAGACCGCCTCGTTGTCACCGCCCGGGTTCTTCTCCGCCTTGAGGACGTGATCGGCGAGGCCGTCGCCGTCCATGTCCTGGAGCCCCAGCGCGAAGCCGGAGACGCGCTTGAAGGTCTTGTCGCCCCCCACGGAGAAGTGGAGCCAGGGGGTCATCGCGGGCGACAGCGGCCCGACACCCCAGGAGACGACGAAGCCGATGGACGGCAGCTCGCCGTACGTCCCGCTCGCCTCGACGGCGTCCACGCTGGGCGTGTCACCGTTCACCAGCCGGAGCACCTTGTTGACGCCGGCGGCGAGCCCGGTGTCGCGCAGCCACGGCTTCGTCACCGAGGCCGGCCACGGCTGCACTGGGAGCTGCACCTCGTCGTCGAACCCGAAGCCGTTGTTCAGCCGGACGGTGAAGTGGCTCGTCCCGGTGGTCTTTCGGACGTAGTCCGGCAGGCCGTCGCCGTTGACGTCCGCGAGCGAGATGCCGGTCGCCGCGACGCTCGAGTCCCAGTTCACCGAGGCGCCGTAGTTCTCGTAGAGCGTGAAGCCGGCGTTGGCGTTGAGGCTGATCGAGGTGGTCTTGCGCACCCGCTCCGGCGACACGATCTCGTCCGGGAGGGCGCTCCCGAGGCTCCCGATGAGCTCGTCGAGGTTCCCCTCGCTCCAGCTGCCCACCGGGATGCGGTCCGCGGACGCCGCGAAGTGCGAGCCGAGGTTCAGGCGGACCAGGAAGTAGCCGCCGTCCCGGGAGACCTCGTCGGGAAGGCCGTCGCCGTTGACGTCGGCCAGCTCACGCTCCGTCGAGCTGAAGTTGACGCCGATGCCGCCGCCGACGGACGGGTACATGGCGACGAGCGCCTTGACGACGCCGTCGTCGGACATGCGTCGCCACGGGTCGGAGACGCCGAGCCCGAGGCTCGCCGAGCCGTCCTTGCTCACGCGCAGCCGGAAGCCCTCGGTGCCCCTCTGGATGCCGGGCCTGCCCGGATCGCGGATGTCGGTCACGCGAACGGCCGTTCCGTCGTCGGCGCGAGAGACGACGTCGACAACGCGGTCGCCGTTCATGTCGAGGACGTCCGTCTTCTGATAGCTCGCGCCCGTCGCCACGTTGAGGCTCACGCCGACCGGGCCCACCGAAACCCCCGCCGAGAGCGACGTGGAATCGCCTTCGCTCTGCCGGAGCGCCGGCCCCAGCGCGAACATCGCCATGAGCGAGGTGGTCTCCCCCGCCCCGCCGCCCTGCTGGACGAACTCCCCTTCGCGGGAGGCGTGCCAGATCCCCGCCGAGATGAAGGTGGTCCCCTCCCTGCTCACGAAGGACGGGACGCGCGGCGCGAGCCCCGGCTCCGCCTGCGAGACCCAGGTCCCGAGCCGCCTCGGCACGAGGGGCGACGCGACCTCGGTCGTGTCCTTCACGTCCGGGTCCTGGTGCTCGACGTCCACTTCCCCCTGCTCGTAGGCGTCCACCTTCTTGTAGAGCCGCCGGGGATCGAGGTCCTGGTCGTTCGCGGCGCGCCAGGTGCCGTAGTGGAAGAGGTGATGGCCGCCGCCGAAGCGCGAGCGGACCGCGTAGGTGTTCGAGCCGCTCCGGTACGATGAGTACCGCTCGTTGACCTTCACGCTCTCGGTCGACGACAGGCCCGTCGCGTCCCGCACGAACGTGACGACCGGCGTCCACGTCGCGTCGAACTGGGCGTCGGAGAAGATCTCGAAGAAGACCCGCTCTCCGGCGTCGACGTGCAGCTCCTGGATGATGGACTCGTACGGCGAGCCGTAGAGCTGGTCGAAGCGCCGCTTCACGATCAGGGACTTCGCCGTTCGAGCCGCGACGTAGAGCGCGTCGGACGCGTGGTCTCCGACCCGGAGCGCCGGGATGTACCCGCGTGGATCTCGCGGATCCGGGTACTTCGGGTTGACGAAGACCCGGATGGTGCCGGGCTCCGGCGCCACCCACGGCTCGATCGGGCGATCGTCGGGCGCCGCCGAGACGTCGGCGTTCGGGAGGAGGTACCAGCGCGGCGAGATCGCGTTGTGCACCGGGAACCAGGCGTCGCCCGTGAACGACATCGCCTCGGCGAGCTCGGGCGGCGGCGCCTCGCAGCCGTTCGGTCCCAGGCCGCCGGCCGTCTCCATCCGGCCGCCGATCGTCCAGTCGACGACCGCCGGATCGACGGGCAGGTCCGTCTGGATCCGGAACACCAGCTTCTCGCCGGCGAGGACCGAGGCGGTGGCCGCCAGGTCCCACTTCCCGACGGCGTCCGCGGGCAGGATCTCGTCGATGAGGGTGTCGAACCCCCCGTCCTTCTCCTCGCAGCGGAGGTCCTTCACCTCGGCCTTCTGCGCGAAGCGCTGGACGCAGACGCGGACGTCGTCGGTCGACTCCTTCTTCACGAGCGAGGTCTCGATCCGGAGGGCCCCGGTGGCCGGGATCGCGACGGAAGGCGCGGGCTGGCCGGCGATCCTGAAGTCACTGGCCTGGTCGAACTGGAACGTCGCGGCGCCGCTCGGGTCGACGCGGCCCTGCTCCTCGTCGCTCAGGGGACGGCACGCCCCGACACTGCACGGGCCCAGGTGCGAGTAGGAGATCGTCGGCGAGAAGTGGACGTCCTCGAGGGGCGACGGAACGGCCCGATCCACGGGGAAGTCCGCGAGCGTCGAGAGCACGAAGAAGACGCGCAACCCGGGGAACACGTCCAGGTTCGCGATGCCCACCGGGGTCGGCACGCCCGCGTCCGCGAGCGTCTTCACGCGCTCGAAGACCTTCACCGCAGCGTGATCGCGGCTTCCGTCCCAGACGAACGCCTGGATGCGGACTCCGTCCCGCTCCGCCGGGAGGGGGGAAGGCTGGGCGTGATCGACGAAGAAGAGGTTCCCGGCGACGTCGACGCGTCCCGTGAACGGCGCGATCCACTCCAGGACGGCGTCGGAGGGCTTGAGCTGCTCGCGGATGCTCTGCTCGAGCGCCTCCTGGTCCGGGTTGGCGCCGGTGGGCGTCGACGCCAGGCTCGTGCCGGTGACCATCGGCGCGAAGGCGAACGCCTTCGCGGTGCCCGATCGGTGCTGGTTCAGGAGGACACCGGACTCCTGCACGACGTCCACGAGACCGTCCCCGTCGGCGTCTCCCAGGAACTCCGTCGTCTTGGACGAGAAGTGCGAGTAGCCGGCGTTGACCGAGACCGGGCCGTACGACGCCTGCCCCGCCGTGTTCCACCCCTTGCCCTCCTCCTTGCCCAGGGTCGGGAGCGGCACGGACGCCACCTCGCCGTCGCCCGGATCCCCGGCCGGCAGCGCGCGCCGCAGCTCGCGCGACCCGGAGACGAGAGAGCCGCTGTTGAACCGGACGTCGTAGCTTCCGCCTCGGCCCGTGACGCGGTCCGGCAGCCCGTCGCCGTTCACGTCGAGCAAGAGGCTGTTCGTCACCGACCGGTGCTGCGTGCGGCCGACGCGGGCGCCGACGGTGCCGGTGATCTTGTCGTAGGTGAAGCCGATCCCTCCGTAGCCGTGGATCGACCAGCCGCTCTCCTCGGCGTGCGAGAGCGAGAGGTCGTCCGGCGCCTCCTTGAAGCTCCAGGCGACGGGCGCAGCGAAGGAGTTCCTGTAGTCGGCGTCGAACCAGGAGAACGCGTGGGTGTGGAAGAGCTTCCGCGCGGTCCCCTCTCCCGCTCCGAAGACCTCGACCTTCGTCAGGCGCGACTTCCAGAAGCTCTCCGCCTTCCGCTCGTAGGAGAACCGGTACTCCCGGATGGTGTCGGTCCTGCCGTCCCGGTCGAGCTGGACGAGGATCGACTTGAGGCGGCGCCGGAGCACCGTCTTGAAGCCGAGCCGGCCCGAGGTGATCTCGTCGGGACGATCGAGGTAACGGCCGCGCGTGTCCTGCTCGCTCCGCAGCTCGACGTGGTAGTGGCCGATCTCCGCCGTCCCGAAGGGATCCCGCGCCCCGTCGTACGCGCGCCCCGTGTACTGGATGCTGCTCAGGTAGAGCTGCCGGAAGTCCTCCTCGTGCGTGGCCGCCGTCTGCTGCGGGTGCCGGACGGTGGGACGCGCCTTCGCGTCCGTGTCGTAGACGAACTGCGTCAGGTTCCCGTTGGTGTCGACGACACGCTCCAGGTACCACGCGCCGATGTTGGCCAGCCCCTCGTAGCTGGTGAGGCGCGCCGCGCCGCTCCTGCCGTAGACGTACAGGTTCCCCTGCTTGTCCTGGACCTGGAACCAGTGGTCGGTCGGGCCGGTCCCGCAGCGGAGGATCCTGCGGAAGCTCTTCTCCACCCGGGCGCGATAGCGCGTCCCCGCCGAGCCGTCCTCGCACCTCGGCGACTCGCTCGTCGGCACGAGCTGCTCGCCGTCGAGGAGGTAGCGGGGCTCGCTGGCGCCGTACTCCGGCGCCCCGAAGCGCGTGTCGATCTGGACGCTCGACGACGGGAGCTCCCAGCCGACGCCGAGCCAGCCGTTGGACCCGCCGGAGTCGTACGCGAGGCGCAGCTCCGGCTGGTAGCCGCCGCGACCCGCCGGCAGGCGGATCGGGAACGCGAGCTGGGCGGTCCCCAGGTTGTTGACGCCGGGGGGCGCGATGAGGTCGATCGCGGCCGACGGATCCGAGGCCTTCAGATCCTTGATGGAGTTCGGGTTGAACGACGACGGCCCCGGGTGCTCGGGGAGCACGAGCACAGCGTTGATCATGAACGTGAAGTGCGTCGTCTCGCTGACGACGCGGTTCGTCGAGCGCTGCAGCTCGGCGCGCGGGAGCGCCGTCCACTGCTCGGCCGCCTCGTCGTAGAACCACGTCTGGATCTCCTCGGGGGCGATCCCCTCCGGGAGGAGCGACGGGTCGTAGGGGAGCCCGACGCGCACGGGCTTCGCGAACTTCTGCCCCTTCGGCAGGAACCGGTACGCGCCGTTGGCCGGCGCCGTCACGTTCACCATCCCCGCGTCGAGCGGCGGGATGAACTCGGGCCCCTTCCGCGTGATGCCTACGTTCGTACGCTTTCCGACGGCGCCCGGCCCCGCCTCGAAGGTGACGTCGGTCCCGAGCATCACCTTCCCTCCGGCGTCGGGATCGATGGTACCCCAGCCGGTCTGGTTCTCCTGCCCGAAGCGCGCGGCATCGGAGAGCAGCGCCGCGCTCCCCGAGGCGCCGGTCAGCAGCTCCGCGGCGCCGTCCCGCTCGAGGACCACCGTGCGCACCACCGTCGTCCCGTCGGGGAACGTGGCCTTGACGTCCACCGTCCACGGGGTCGGTGCCGCCGCGGGGCGGTCGAGCGCGACCCCGAACACTCCCGCGACGCCCACCTCCGCGCCCCCGATCTCCACGCGCCCGACGCCGGCGGGCGACTCCGCCCAGCCGGCGATCCACGCGCGATCGCCGAAGCGCTCACCCACCTCGCGTCCCCCCTCGAACGTGAGGTGGGGCGCGGTCAGGACGATGCGGGCGGCGCCGACCCTCGGACCGACGCCGCTGCCCGCCACCGAGATCTCCGCCACGCTGGCCGCCGGCACGTCGGCGCGCGCGGACGACGGGAAGACGAGCCGCAGCGCGCTCGCCTCGCGCCCCGCCACGGGCAGCGTGCTCGACTCCGTCGCGAGCTCCACGTCCGGCACCCGATCCCAGCCGCTCGCGTCCCGCAGCTCGAGCGCCGCGAGCGTCAACGGCGCCGATCCGAGCCGGACGGAGCCGTCGTCGAGCGCGATCGGACGATCCAGCGTGAGCTCCACGGTCCCGGAGACCGGCGACGGCGTCGCCTCACCGTCCACCGCGTCCGCCTGCTTCAGGTGCGTCTCTCGATCGAAGACATCGAGCCCGTCGTCCGACACCACGAGCAGGCGGAGCCCCGCCACCTGCACCTTCCCCGTCGCGTCGGGTGGCACGCAGAGGGTGACCCCGCTCGCCGTCCCCAGCCGCTCCGGGTCGAGCTCGTCGACGAGCGTCCTCGGCGTCGCGACGTTCCCCACCCAGAATCCGCCCGTCACCGCGTCGCCGTCGAGGATCCGCTCGAGCGCGAAGGCGCGCGGGACGTTTGCCTCGTAGGCGAGGTACGCCCGCCGTGCGCCGGCCACCTCGACCCTGGGGAAGGTGGCCTTCAGGCACCGGGCGCCGCCGTTGCTCTCGGTGGGATCGAGCGTCGCCGCGGCAGGCGTGGCGCCGAGGACGCGCACGTCCTCGAAGGCGGTCGCGTCGGCGCGGGTCGCCTCCGCCATCGCCGCGACGCTCCGCGGCGAGCGCTTCCGACCGGCGCCCCAGACCTCGAGCTCCTGGAGGATCGCCGCGGTCCCCGCGCCGCTCACGCGAACGGTCAGCTCCTTGGCCACGACGGGCGCGGGGAACGAGATCGCCCCCCAGCTGCCCGTGAGCGGGAGCTCGCCCTGCCCCGGGACGGCTACGGAGAGGCCGTCGCCGCGCACCTTCACGGCCCGGATCTCGACGGCGTGGTCGAAGCGCACCACGACGTCGAGCAGCCCGCTGACGGGCGTCCCCGTCGTCGTGTCCCGGTCCGCGACGGCGAAGAGATCGGTCCCCGCGCCGCCCTGCACGCTGACGGGCGACAGGCGCATCGTCGGACCGACGATGTGCTCCGGGGCTGACGACCGGCTGCAGCCGGCGAAGGCGGCGAGGGCGATGAGGCACGCGGCCGGGAGATTTCGATTCGTGCGGACCATGCTTCCATGCCCCCGATTCACGGCGCGGCGAAGCGCGCCGGGGTGTAGCTGTTCTCGGATGCGGAGACGCGCGTCGGCGGAGGACCCGCCGTGACGTCGAAGTCGGCCGCCGCGACGTAGACCTCGTAGGTGAGCCCCGAGGTGAACGTGCCGGCCAGGAAATCCGCGGACGTGCCCGTCACCCACTGCCCGGCGACGTAGGAGCTCCCGAGCCACACGGAAGCGAAGTAGCTCTGGGCGCCCGGGACGCGGGCCCAGGTCACGTGGGCGCCGCCCTTCACGTCGCCGCTGGCGGACACGCCCTCGGGGAGCGGCAGCGGGAGCGGCGGCGCGATGGCGAACTGCGTCGTGATCGACTCGACCCCGTCGCTCGCGACCAGCGTGTAGAGCCCGGGGGTCGGCGGCAGGCCGTAGGCCCAGACCAGCCGCTTCGTGAAGTTGACCGGCAGCTCGAAGCGCAGGGGATCCGACTCCGGCAGGTCGGGACCGGTCACGGTGATCGACCAGACGCCCCCGTCCGGCGCTTCGTCCGGCGCCGAGAGACCGACCCAGATCGCCAGCCCGGGGACGAGGCCGTAGTCGATGCGCCCGCCGGCGGCGCGAAGCACGAGCGGCGCTCCAGAGGCACGCAGGAGCAACCCCAGCCGTGCCTGCGAGACGCGGAAGCTCCGCGGCATCGCTGGAGCGACTCCAGGCGCCAGCGCCGTCGGATCGGCGCCGAGCGCCTGGATCGACGCGAGGTAAGAGCCGTCGGGGAGCGCCGAGACGTCGCAGCCGGCAGCCGCCGAGACCTGCTGCTCCTGGATCGCCCCGTTCGCGGTCAGGACGCACGCGTACGCCTCCGCGCCGGCGACGTCGCCCCACTCCAGGCGCGTCCCGTCGAGAGAGAGCGCGGCGCCGGGCACCGCGAGCGGGATCGCGTCAGCCAGCGTCGCGGCCGTCGCCAGCGTCTGCCCGCCGCTGGATGCGACGATCTGGAAGGCCGCACCTTCGACCGGCGCGACGTCCGGCCAGAGGGAGACCGCGTAGCCGGCGCCGGCTGCGTACGCGGCGGGCCTCCCGAGCGCCGCACCGTCGCGCCCGAGCTCGAGCAGCCAGTCCGATTCCGGCCCCGCGCCCGCGTCGCTCCGGATCGTGGTGAGCACCGCGAGGCCGAGACGCCCCGACCCGTCCTCGTAGGCGCCGAGCGCCGCCGTCGCGGTGTACGGCACGGACTCGCGCGTCGAGCCGCCGCTGCACGCCGCGGCGATGATGCCGCCGAGGACGATCAGGTACCCACGCGTCGCGCGAACCATGCCCACCCCTGGGATCGCATCCGGGGGTGCGCGATCACGCACTCACCGGCATTCGGTCGGCCCTGGGACCGCGTGGGTCCGGGCTTTTGCCTGCTCGCCTTTCGACGAGGTCGCTATTGTCGTGCCGTCGGGGCATAGACTGCGCGCGCAATTCACTCGATGTCAACGCCGGATTCGATCTTCATCGCAACCGGTTGGATCACCATGGGTTCAAGTCACTCGCGGTGCGCGGCATTCGTCTGACGATCGACCAGCGGCGCGAACGCACACCGCCGCACAGCTCGCATTGCACGACGAGTCAACGCGTCGAGATCACTGGAGGTGCAGCTCGCCCGTCCACGCGGGCGCGCCGAAGGGTCGCGCCTACCCCTGTGCGATGTGCACGCACGGCGGCGCCCGCTATGCTCGTCGCCGATGCACGGCTTCGCCTCCCCTCCCCCGCCTCCTCGCACGCGCACCGCGCCGGCCGTCACCTGGGCGCTCGCGGCGGTGAACGCCGCTCTCTTCGCGCTCGTCCTGTCGCGCGGCGACCCGAGCGACCCCGCGCTGCTCGTCCAGCTCGGCGCGCTGGAGCGGAGCCGCGTGTGGGCGGGCGAGGCGTGGCGGCTCGTGACCGCCGGGTTCCTGCACGGCGGCTGGCAGCACCTCGCCATGAACCTCGGCGCGCTCCTCCTCGCCGGTCCCATCGTCGAGCGGCGGCTCGGGCGGGTGCGCTTCCTCGCCCTCTACCTCGCGAGCATCGTCGTCGCCTCGGCCGCCTCGCTCCTCGGCCACGACGCGGTCGTGGCGGGCGCTTCCGGCGGGGTGTTCGGGATGGTCGGCGCCCTGCTCGTGCTGGAGCTGCGCCGGGCAGGGAGCGTGCGGCGCTTCCTCGCCGCGCCGCACGTCGCGCTCGTCCTGGGCGCGCTCGCGCTCGGCTTCGTCGCCTCGCGGCTCTACCCGGGGCGCCTCCCGGCGGACGACTTCGCTCACGGCGGCGGGCTCGGCGCCGGCGTCGCGGCCGCGTGGCTCCTCACGCGGCCCGCCTCGAGCGCCGCCTGGCCGTGGCCGGCGCTCGGCCTCGCCTTCGTGGCGATGGTGCTCCTCGCCGTCTGGCCACGCCCCGGGACCACCCAGTTCCAGGCCGAGGAGCTCGAGCGCGAGGTCCACGCGGCGCTCGGGCGCGAGGACCCCGCCGAGGCGCGCCGCCTCCTCTCGATCGCGGAGGCACGCGGCCAGCGCTCGCCCGCGCTCGCCTACTTCCGCGCGCTCGTACGGGCGCACGAGGGAGATCTCGAGGGGGCGCTCCAGGCGCTGCGAGAGCTCGCGACCTCGGCCGGCGCGCCGCTCCGCGACGACGTCCGCCGCTCCGCTGCCCGCGTCGCGCGGATGCTCGGTTACCGCCACGCCACCGGCGACGGCCGTCCGGCGGACGCAGCCCGCGGCCTCGCCTACCTCGAGGAGGCGTGCGCGCTCGGCGAGGAGCAGAGCTGCCGGGACGCGGCCGGGATCCGGGCCGCGGGCCGGTGAGCGACGCGATCGCCGGCCACACCGCCCGATCGCGTGCGACCGCGCGCGCCTCGAACGGGGATCCGTCCCGCTCGGTCATCGGGTGAATCCCGGAGGCGCCGGCGGAGCGGCGAGGCGCCGGTCCCGCACTCACGGGTGAGGCGCTCGCGGTACTTGTCCGTCGCCGCGCGGCGCGAGATCGTCGGTCCACCGGAGGCGATCATGTCCGCGGACTGGACGCCAGAGCTCACGGTGAACCACACCCAGCTCGACGAGGAGCACGTCGAGATCTTCCGCCGGCTGGAGGACGCCGCGCGATCGCTCGCCGGCACGCGCGAGGGCGCCGAGCGCGCCGTGAGCCGGCTCGCCGACGCCATCGTGGAGAACCTCGCATCGGAGGAGCGGCTCATGGACGAGACGCTCTACCCGGATCGCTCCCGCCACCGGGCCGCGCACGAGCTGTTCATGGCGGACTTCGCGAGCATGCGCGACGAGCTCCGCGAGAAGGGCCCGACGCCCCTCGTCGCGGTCTGGCTCGGCACGCGCCTCCCGGAGTGGCTGCGCTTCCACATCCGCGTGAACGACTCGAAGCTCGCCGTGCACCTGGCGCGGCGCCGCCCCGGCGAGCCGGGGGTCGCGCGCTGGCACCGCACCGGCACGCACCACGTCTCCTGAGCGCTCCCCCGCTCAAGCGGGCGCGGGCACGCCGAGGAGCTCGTCCACCTCCGCGCGCAGGAGCCAGTCCTCCGTGAACGCCGCCGCGGCCTCGCGGATCTCCGCGAGCCGCTCGCGTGACGGCGCGCCCGCCTCCCGCAGGCGCCGCACCTCGGCGTAGAGCGCGGCGAGCGGCGCAGGGAGCGCCTCGGCCTTCCGCGCGCGCGCCCGCGCCTCGCCCTCTCCCTCGGTGAACGACGCCAGCTCGCCGAACCAGCGGTCCCACGTGCCCGGATCCGCGGGGCCGCCCGCGACCGAGCTGAGGTCCTCCGAGACGAAGAGGAGCGACCACGAGGGCAGGTCGAGCGGCCGCCCCGCGATCGCGCCGCGCAGGTTCACCACCTCGCCGCCGCCGACCGCGAACCCCTGGAGCGAGAGGCCGGAGGGGAAGGTCACGCCGAACGCCCCGCGCTCCGGGAGCTCCGCGCGCCCGAAGGCGACCACGACGTCGCCGGGCCAGGGCTTCCCCTGCGCGATGCCGCCCCGCGACACGAGCACCGGGCCGTCGAGCCGCGCGAGCGCGCTGCGGAGGCCGGGCCCGACCCTCGCGAGCGCCTCGACGCGCCCCACCACCCGACCCGACAGCTCGCGCCCACCGGAGAGGACGAGGTGGTTCACGGAGCGGGCGCGCCGCGCCTCCTCGAGGCCGTGATCGCCGCCGCGCCGCCACGAGAGCGTCTTCGAGAACTCGTCGAGCACCTCGAAGAGCTGGTCGAAGTCGCGCGCCACGAAGAGCTGGGGCTGCATGCGCGTGATGTCGTAGGCGACGTCGGCGCACGCCGCCGTGAGCGGGACCTTCTTCACCGCGGGCGTGAGACAGTGGACGGCCTCGCCGATCGAGGAGAGGAGGCCGGCGCCGTAGAGCCGCGGGGCGTCGAGCGCCCCGACGAGCCCGTACTCGGCGGTCCACCAGTACAGGCGGCTCGCCCGCGTGGACTCGGACACGTAGCGGACGCTCGCCGCGGCCTCCGCCAGCCGCCGCTCGGCGAGGGCGACCTCCTCCGGCCCCGCCGTCGGGTCCTCCTTCACGACGGAGAGGTTCCGGATCGCCTCGAACACCGCCTGGTCCTCGACCGAGGCGATCGCGCGGAAGCCCACCTCGCCGCAGCGCTGCAGGTACTCGGCGTAGGTCGGGTCCGCGACGAAGGGGGCGTGGCCGGCGCTCTCGTGCACGATGTCCGGCGCCGGCGTGTACTCGATGTGCTCGTGGGTGCGGACGTCCGCGGCGATGGCGAGGACGCGCCGGCTCTGGAGCTCGGTGAACACCGCCGGCGGGATGAACCCGCGCACCGCCACCGCCGACCAGCCCACCCGCTCGAGCTTCACGTTCATCTCGTCGAGCCTGGGGATGCGCTCCACCTCGATGCCGGTGGCGTCGAGCCCCGCGAGGTAGCGCGGGTGGGCGCGCTCGCGGAGGTGGGCCGTGAGCCGGCGCAGGACGTGGCGCCAGACGGCGTGGTCCCGCGGCGTGTACGCGTCGTACTCCTGCGAGACGACGAACCGGCGCAGGTGCGGCGGGAGGCTCGCGATGGCGCGCTCGCTGGGGGTCATGGTCTCGCTCCCGTGGAAACGTTGCGACTGCAGCCCCCTCGCCGGTAGGGCGCACGGGCCACGCGCGGCGCCTCTCGATTAACGGGCGGACCGCCGGGCGCCAGGTCCTCCCGCGCGAGAACCTCCCCGGAATCGGCCCGACGCGATGCGCCAAACGTCGCGACCCCCGTTCGAGCGCTCCGGAGGAGCCGCGATTCTGCTGTGCTGCCCCGGCAGGCACGGCGCGAGAGACCGGAGACCAGAGCCCATGGCCCACCACGCATCGCGATCCGTCTACGAGCGCCTCACGGAGCGGCTGAACCGCTCCCCGCAGGGGGCGCCGCCCTCTCGGAGCCTCTTCGAGATCCTGAGGCTCCTGTTCAGCGAGCGGGAGGCGGAGCTCGTGTCCGTCCTCCCCCTGAAGCCGTTCACCGTGGCGAAGGCCGCGGCCGTCTGGAAGACCACCGAGGCGGAGGCGCGCAAGGTCCTCGAGGCGCTCGCGGCGCGCGCGCTGCTCGTGGACATCGAGGGCAAGGACGGCTTCCGCTACGTGCTGCCCCCGCCGATGGCGGGGTTCTTCGAGTTCTCGATGATGCGCGTGCGGGGCGACCTGGACCAGAAGGCGCTCGCGGAGCTCTTCTACCAGTACCTCAACGTGGAGGAGGACTTCGTCCGGGCGCTGTTCGCCGGCGGCGAGACGCAGCTCGGGCGGACGTTCGTGAACGAGGAGGCGGTCGCGGAGGACGACGCCCTGCACGTGCTCGACTACGAGCGCGCGAGCGAGGTGATCCGGACCGCGAGGCACCGCGCCGTCGGCCTCTGTTACTGCCGCCACAAGATGCAGCACCTCGGCCGCGCCTGCGACGCGCCGCAGGACATCTGCATGACGTTCAACGTCTCCGCGGCCTCGCTCGTCCGGCACGGCCACGCCCGGGCCGTGGACGTGGCGGAGGGGCTCGACCTCCTCCAGCAGGCCCGCGACCGCGGCCTCGTGCAGTTCGGCGAGAACGTGCGCGAGTCGGTGAACTTCATCTGCAACTGCTGCGGCTGCTGCTGCGAGGCGATGATCGCAGCGCGGAAGTTCGCGGTGATGCACCCCATCCACACGACCGCGTTCCTCCCGGCCGTGGACGAGCGGGCCTGCAACGGCTGCGAGAAATGCGTCCGCGCCTGCCCGGTGGAGGCGCTCTCGGCGGTGTCGGCGAACGACGCGCGCCACCCGAAGCGGACGGTGGCGCGGCTCGACGAGGAGCGCTGCCTCGGCTGCGGCGTGTGCGTCCGCGCCTGCACTCCCGGGGCCATCGCGCTGCGCCCGCGCGCCCGCCGGCGGCTCACGCCGCTCAACGGCGCGCACCGCGCGGTCCTCATGGCAATCGAGCGCGGCAAGCTGCAGGAGCTCGTCTTCGACGACCGGGTGCTCTTCAGCCACCGGGCCCTCGCCGCGCTCCTCGGCGTGGTCCTCCGACTCCCTCCCGCGAAGCGCCTCCTCGCGACCGAGCAGGTGCGGTCGCGCTACCTCGAGGCGCTCTGCCGCCGCGCCTGAGCGGCCCCTCCCCGGCGCGCTACTCCGGCGCGACCCGTCCTCCCGCGATGCGCCACCGCTCCGCTCGCGCGTCCGCGCCCGGCGCGCCGGCGCGCTCGCCCAGCACGCGCGCCGCGAACGCGTCGTCGTGCGTGACGAGCAGGATGGCGCCCGGGTACGCCTCGAGCGCGGCCTCGAGCCGCTCCACGGTGGGCAGGTCGAGGTGGTTGGTCGGCTCGTCGAGCACGAGCGCCCAGGCGTGCCGCCCGAGCCCGAGCGCGAGGAGGAGCTTGCGCGCCTCGCCCGGCGACGGATCGCGCGACGCGAGGAGCCGCGCCGGGTCGCTCCCGAGCGCGGCGACGAGCGAGAGCACCCTCCCCTTCGGCTCCGGCGCGAGCGCGCGGACCTCCTCGAGGAGGCGCGCCCGCGCGCCGGGAGGGAGCTCCTGCGGCAGGTGGAGGAGCTTCTCCGGCGGGAGCGTCGAGCCGGTGAGGAGCGCCTCGACGAGCGTCGTCTTGCCGGCGCCGTTCGGCCCTTCGACGCGAACGCGCGCCTCGCGCCGGAGCCGCACGTGCACGTCGCGCAGCACGGGCGCGGGCCCGGCCCGCACGACGTCCGCGTCGAGCGCGAGGAGCACCGGGCGCGGCGCTCGCTCGAACCCGAGGGAGATCGCCCCGCCGAGCACCGCGGCGCCCGGCGCGTCCGGGACGGCCGCGTCCGCGCGCTCCGCCGCCGAGCGGAGCCGGTTCACGTGGGCGCCGAGCCCGTCCTCCGCCCACGCGCGCCGCGTCTTCGCGCCGAGCGTGCGCGCGTCGCGATCCTTCGGATCGCGCCCTCTCCCGCTCATCGCGCGCTCCGCCGCCTCGCGCTCCCGGCGCGCCTCGTCGAGCTTCCGCGCGCCCCTCCGCGCCGCCTCCTGCGCCGCGCCGCGGCGGTCCCAGGCCGCGCGGAGCTCCTCCTCCCACCCTGCGCGCGCCGCGCCGTACGGGAGCGGCCACAGCCGCGCCTCGCCGCGGTGGAGCCGGAGCGTGCGCGGCGCGATCGCCTCGAGGAGCGCGCGATCGTGCGAGACGACCACGCCCACTCCGCGGAAGCGCCGGAGCGCCGCGACGAGGAGCGCGCGGGCGTCCGCGTCCGCGTGGTTCGTCGGCTCGTCGAGGAGCAGCACGTCGGGCTCCGCCGCGAGGGCACCGGCGACCTGCCAGCGCTTGCGCTCGCCGGGCGAGAGCGATCCCCAGCGCCCGAGCTCCTCCGGGGCCAGCGCGAGCGACGCGCGCAGCCGGCGGGACTCGCCGTCGTCGCGCCCGGCGAGCGCGAGGACCGCCTCGCCCGGCAGGTGCACCTCCTGCGGGCAGAGCGCGACGAGCGCACCCTCCGGGTCCGCGCGCACGCGGCCCTGGCCCGGCGCGAGCGCGCCGGCGAGGAGCGCGAGCAGCGTGGACTTCCCCGCGCCGTTCTCGCCCACGAGGGCGGTGAAGCCGGACGGCAGCAGCAGATCGACGTCGGAGAGGATGGGGCTCGAGTCCGCGTAGGCGAACGAGAGCCGCTCGAGGCGGACGGAGGGCATGATCGTGCTCCAGGAGGGACCGGGGCGCGCGGGGGTGACCGCGTCGCGGGGAGGAGAGAGGCCTCGGGTTCCGGAGCTAGGCGAGCATGGACGCGCCGCGCGAGCGGCGCGCGCCATTCGTAGCCCGGCGAACGGGCGCGCGCACGCGGGCGCAGCC
>NZ_JALCZB010000019.1:47146-76295 GCF_022690745.1 Anaeromyxobacter sp. SG64
GAGGCATGACCGAGCTCGACATCCGCCACCTCACCCCGCCGGGCCCCGGCGCGCGGCTCCTCGCCTTCGGGACCTTCGCCGGCGCGACCGCAGCGGTGTCGGCGCTCGGCGCGGCAGCGACGCGGCGCTCCGTGCAGAGCCGTTGGTACCGGCGCCTCGAGAAGCCGCGGTACCAGCCGCCCTCTGCCGCCTTCCCGCCGGTCTGGACCGCGCTCTACGCGCTCATGGCGACGTCCGGGTACCGCGTGTGGCGGAGCAGGTCGCCCGTCCGCCGCCGCGCCCTCGCGCTGTGGAGCGCGCAGCTCGCGCTGAACGGGGCATGGTCGCCGGTCTTCTTCGGCGCGCGCCGGCCGCGCGCGGCGCTGGGGGTGCTCGCCGCGCTCCTCCCGGTCGTCGGCGCGTACGCCTGGAAGGCGCGCCGCGTCGACCGGGCCGCCGCGGTGCTGATGCTGCCGTACCTCGGCTGGTCCGGCTTCGCGCTCGTCCTCAACGCGAGCATCGTCCGGCGAAACGCCCCGTAGCCGGCGCTCGCCCGGCGGGGTGAGCCCCGCGATCCTGGGACCTCGTCGAGCTTGCCCCTCGCGGGGGCGAGCGTTATCCAACCGGGCGAGCGGATGAGCCCCGAGCCAGCCAGGATCCTCGTCGTCGACGACAGCGCCGCCCTGCGCGAGAACCTGCAGGAGTGCCTCGAGCTCGAGGGCTACCTCGTCACGCTGGCCGAGGACGGCGCGCGCGCGCTCGAGACGCTCGCCGAAGGGCCGCCTCCCGCCATCGTGCTCCTCGATCTCGTCATGCCCGGCATGGACGGGCGCGAGCTCGTCGCCCGGATCCGCGAAAACCCACGCCTCGCCGGCGTGCGCATCGTCATGTCGAGCGGCCACACCTCCTCGCGGATGCGGCAGGGGATCGAGTTCGACGCGTTCCTGCCGAAGCCGTTCGGCGTGGAGGAGCTGCTCGCGGCGCTGCGCGGCCTGACCGCATGAGGCGCGGCGCATCCCTCCCGCCCGCCGCGGCTCCCACCGGCGCATGAGCTCTCCAGACCCAGCAGCCTCGCGCCTCGCGGGCGCCTACCGGCGCCTCCGCGGGACCCGCGCTGCGAGGTGGGCCGTCGATCTCGCCTTCGTGCTCGCGGCCGTGCTGCTCGTGGGAGCGTGGCAGACGCGCGGCCACCTCGAGCGCGGAACCGCGCCTTCGATCGTCCTCCCGTCGCTCACCGGGGAGCGCGTCGCGCTCGACTCCCTGCGCGGCAAGCCGGTCCTCGTGGCCTTCTGGGCGCCGTGGTGCCCGGTCTGCAAGGCCGCCTCCGGCAACCTGTCCTGGGTGAGCCGCCTCGCCGGCGCTCGCGCCCGCGTCGTCACGATCGCGGCGGCCTACGAGGACCTCGCCGACGTACGGGCCTACGTGCGCGAGCAGGGCGTCGAGCTCCCCGTGCTCCTCGCGGACGACGGGGCGCTGCGCGCCTTTCGCGTCGACTCGTTCCCGACGTACTACTTCCTCGACGCGCAGGGCCGCGTGAAGCGCTCCGCCGCCGGCTACACCACGACGGTCGGGATGCTGCTGCGGCTCCTCCTCTGACGAGACCCGCGGCTCGAGCCGCGACCGAGGCGCGTCGAAGGCGCGCGGGTCGCCCCGAGCGCGTGCGGCGCGAACCCAGGCGGGGAAACGACGAAGCGGCGGGTCCCGCGGCCGTCACCCCGCGGGCGGTGCGCCGTCGTTGCGCCGCGGGAGGAACCGCGAGACCTGCAGGCCGATCGCCGCGAGCGCGACGAATGCGCCGGACAGCGCCGAGCCGAGCGCCGCCTTGTAGAAACCCAGGGTCGGTTCAGCGAGGGAGCCGGACCGTCCGAACACCACGATCCCCACGAGCGGCGCGAGGAACAGCATCACGTTCGCATAGCGGACCCAGAACCCCGCGCGCTCGGGCGTCCCGCACACGTCGGTGAGCACGGCGCGCAGCGGGCGCGTGAGCACCGCGGTGATGCCCACGCTGCAGAGCAGTGCCGTCAGCACCTCGATCGAGAACATCGACGCAGAAGTCATCCTCTCCTCCCCTCTCCCTGCCGCACGCCGGTCGATTCGCTCACCGGTAGTGCCTGCCGAGCTCGGACGCCCACTCGATCCCGAGCCCGTCCGCGTGCGCGGCGAGCCACTCCGTGAAGCTCGTGACGGCGGTGGGCGGCCCGCCGGAGACGAGCAGGTTCGCGGTGAGCCCCTCGACCTCGTCCTTCGTGAGCACGACGTCGCCGAGCGGCGCGCGGAGCGCGCGGGCCGCGCCGAGGAGCAGCCACCGCGGGACCGGCACGATCGCGGCCCGCGAACGTACGGCCGCGCGGACGAGCCGGACGAGCTCGTCGAACGCGAACACCTCGGGGCCGACCGCGTCGAGGACCACGTCCCCGCCGCGCTCTCCCTGCTCCACGGCGAGCCGCGCCACGTCCTCGACGTGCACCGGCTGGATGCCGTAGGCACCGCGCGCCACCCCGAACACGGGGAGCCGTCGCAGCAGCCACGCGATGTTGTTGATGAGCACGTCCCTGCCGCCGAAGAACACCGCGGGGCGAAGGATGGCGTGGGAGAGCCCCGACTCGCGGAGCGCCCGCTCGACTTCGGCCTTGCCGCGGAAGTACGGCAGGGGCGAGCCCGACGCGGGGTTCGTGATGGAGACGTGGACGACGCGCTCGACGCCGGCCTCCGCCGCCGCGCGGAAGAGCGCGCGGCTGTTCTCGACCGCCCGCGCGAACGTCGACGCGCCGTGATCGAAGCGGACCCAGTAGGTGTTGTAGAGGACCCTCACGCCCGCGAGCGCCTCGCGCATCCTGGACGGATCATCGAAGCGGAAGGGCTCCACCTCGACGCGTCCGCCGAAGGGATCGGGGCGGTCCGGGTGCCCGGTGAGCGTCCTCACGCGCTCGCCGCGCGCGAGGAGGAGCCGCGCGATCTCCCTCCCGCTGTAGCCGAAGGCGCCGGTGATCGCGTGGACGTGTGGGCGGCTCATGGGCTTTCCTCCTCATCGACCATCAAGGTTCAGAATTTTATGAACGTCGTGGGTACGCCGATTCCCTTCCGCGCCCGCGAGGCGGCCCGAGCTACCCCTTCCCGTTCTGCCTTCGGCCGAACGGCATCCCGGCGATGAACGCCAGGGCCGAGCGGGACGACTGCGGGTCCTGGAGGAACCGGTTCACGACGCCCTCCACGGTGGTGAGGAGGTCCGCCATCTGCTCGAGCCGACCGCGGACCGCACCGGTCGCGCCCGGCGCGTCCACGAGCGCGTGGATCGCCTCCAGGGCCGGATCGAACTCCCGCCGCTTTCGCTCCTTCAGGATGCGGAAGAACATGAGCCAGACGTCCGGCTCGGTGACGTAGAAGTCCCTGCGTTCGCCGGCCACCTCGACCTGCCGCACCACGCCGAACGTCCGCAGCTCGCGCAGCGACATCGAGGCGTTGCCCTTGGAGATCTGGAGCCGCTCGGCGATCTCCTCGAGCGCGAGGGGCTCCTCGGTCGCCATGAGCAGCGCGTGCACGCGCGCCACCGACCGGTTGATGCCCCAGAGCGAGCCCATCGCGCCCCAGGCCTCGACGAAGCGCTGCACTGTCTCGGGAGTCGCCGCCGGCATCGTGCGTTCAGAATATTGAGAACGATCGTCCGACGTCAACGCCCCCGCGAGGGGCGGGCTCGACGGCGAGAAGAGGACGGCTAGAACCGGTGCACGAACAGCCCCGACCTCAGCTTCGGCTCGAACCAGGTGCTCTTCGGCGGCATGAGCTTGCCGGCGTCGGACACCGCGATGAGCTGCTCGATGCGCGTGGGGAAGAGGTGCAGCGCGAGCGACCAGCCCTCCTCCTTCACGCGCCGCTCGAGCTCCTCGTGGCCGCGGATGCCGCCGACGAAGTCGACGTCCTTCGAGGTGCGGGGGTCGGCGATGCCGAAGATGGGCGCCAGGATCTGGTCCTGCGCGATCGCGCAGTCCAGCGAGGCGACGGGGTCCTGCGCCGGGTACGAGCCCGGCCGCACACGGGCGAGGTACCAGCGGCCCGCCGCGTAGATGCCGAAGGCGAGCGGGCCGGGCGGCCGCGGGTCGCTCGCCGGCGAGACGTCCATCACCTTGCCGATCTCGCCGAGCAGCTCGCCCGCGGTCCGGCCGCGCGGGTCCCGCACGAGCCGGTTGTAGGCGAGGATCTGCATCTGGTCGTGGGGGAACACGACGGCGAGGAAGGCGCCGTGCTCGCCGGGCTGACCAGCGCGCTTCGCGTGGACGCGCGAGGCGGCGGCGGAGCGGTGGTGGCCGTCGGCGACGTAGAGCGCCGGCACGCCCGCGAAGAGCGCCTCGAGGCGCGCCCCGATGGCGGCGGGCACGACCCAGAGCTGGTGGCCCACGCCGTCCGGCGTCACGAGGTCCACCTCGGGCGCGGCGCGCTTCACCTCCTCGATCGCGCTGTCGATCTCCGGCGCGGCCCGGTAGGTGAGGAACACCGGCTCGTCGTGCGCGGAGAGCGTGTCGATGTGGCGGACGCGGTCGTCCTCCTTGTCCGCGCGCGTCTTCTCGTGCTTCTTGATGACGTCCCGGTCGTACTCCTCGACGGAGGCGCAGGCGACGAGGCCGGTCTGCCGGTGCGCGCCCATCCGCTGCGCGTACACGTAGAAGCGCGGCTCGGGATCGGCGCGCAGCACGCCGCGCTGGACGAGCTCCGCGAGGTTCTCGGCGCCCTTCGCGTACACCGCGTCCGCGTGCTCGTCCGTGCCCTCGGGCAGGTCGATCTCGGGGCGCGAGACGCGCAGGTAGCTGTCGGGGTTGCCCTTCGCGAGCGCGCGCGCCTCCCGCGTCGAGACGACGTCGTAGGGGGGCGAGGCGACGCGGGCGGCGAGATCGGCGGGCGGGCGCAGCGCCCGGAACGGCTTCATGGTGGCCATGCGGTCCTCCGGCGAGGCCGGTCGTTCTAGCAGAACGCCGGCCGTCGCGCTCGGGACGCCGCGGGCCTAGCCCCAGAGCTTGTCGTCGCGCGTCGGCAGCACGCGGCCGCAGATGGCGCAGATCTTCACCCGCGCGCCGGTCGTGGCGTGCCGGCCGTCCGCGTAGTTGTGATCGCACTCGTCGAGGAGCTTGGCCTCTTCCGCGCGCAGCGCGGCGAGCATGCCCTCGTGCTTGGCGATCTCGGCCCGCAGCTCGTCGCGGCGGGCCAGCCGTTCCGTCTGAGTCACGGCGTGCCTCCGATAGGGTGAAGGGCGAGTGTACGCCAGCGGGGTAGCCGGCGACATGCGGCCAAATGGACCTCGGCGCTGGACCCCGGCGCTGCACGCAAGGGTTGCGTGAGGGCTCCACCTCGCGCGGAGCCTGCGCGCGGGCGCACGCTCGCCTGGCGCACCTCGGTGGACAGCTCGCGACCAGAACGAGCGTACGTGCCCGTCACGAGGAGGGTGCGACATCTGCGACCTCCTGAGCGCCCACAACGCCTCACCCCTTCGGGGCACAACGGTTGCTAGCAGTGAAGCTCCCCGCGCGTCCGGACCGTCGTCCTGCGCGCCTCGCCGCCCGGAGAGTCGATGGCCCACCCGAAGCGCCTGATCCTCTGCGTCGCCCTCGCCGTTCTCGCCGCCACCGGCTGCGACGGCGCGGCCCGCCCCGTCGACGGCCAGCCCGGCTCGGGCGAGGGCTGCACGACCTGCCACGGCGACGCGACGCGCGTGACGGACTCACCGCTCGTGAAGGCCGCGCCGGCGACCGGCGCCCACCTCGCCCACCTGCAGGGCTCCACGTTCCGTGATCCCATCGCCTGCGCCGAGTGCCACCCGGTGACGACCAGCGCCGCGCACTCGAACCAGACCGTGGACTTCGCCTGGGGACCGCTCGCCAGCGCGCGGGGCGCGACGCCGTCGTACGACCCGGCGAGCGGCACCTGCACCAACGCGTGCCACGGGGCGGCGCCCTCGCCGGCCTGGACGGCGGACGTGACGCTCGACTGCACGAGCTGCCACGGTCACCCGCCGGCCTCCGCGCCGCACGATCCCTCGAAGCAGGACTGCTCCGTCTGCCATCCGGGCACCGTCCTCGCGACGGGCGAGCTCAACCGCGAGGCGAAGCTCCACCTCGACGGCGAGATCGAGGCGGGCGGGATGCATCCGACCGGCTGGAGCGATCCGGCCCGGCACGGGCAGGCCGCGATGACGGGGCTCGCCGGCTGCGCCGCCTGCCACGGCGCGGACTACGCGGGCGGGACGAGCGGCATCTCCTGCACCGCGTGCCACGCCGCCGCCGGCCACGCGGGCTGGGCGACGGAGTGCACCTTCTGTCACGGCGACCGCGCGAGCGGACGCGCGTCGCCCCCCGTGGACACCCACGGGCTCTCCCTCGTCACGAACGTCTCGGTCGGCGCCCACGACGCGCACGTGGGGGCGACGCTCTCGAGCCCGGTGGCCTGCGAGGCGTGCCACCCCTCGCGGGTGGGGAGCGACGTCCGGACCGACGCGGCGCACGTGGACGGTGACGGCGTCGCCGAGGTTCAGTTCGGCGCGCTCGCGAAGACGGGCGGCAAGACGCCCGTGTACTCGCGGGCGAGCGCGACGAGCGCGAGCTGCGCGTCCACGTACTGCCACGGCAACTTCAGCGGCGGCACGGTCGCCACGACGAGCTGGACGAGCACGACGCCGATGACCTGCACCTCCTGTCACGGCAGCCCGCCCGATACCGGAAAGCACACGTTCCACGTCGGCGGCTTGGGACTCCAGTGCGCCAACTGCCACGCGAGCGTGGTGGACGCGGCGAGGGCGATCACGGCCCCGGCGCTCCACGTGAACGGCACGAAGGAGGTCCAGTTCGGGGGAACCTGGGGCACGGTCTCGGTCAAGGGAACCTGGTCCTCCGCCTCGCGCTCCTGCTCGAGCCTCGCCACGGGATGTCACGGTCAGAAGAGCTGGTAGTCCTCGGCAGGTGAACGGACCGCCGCGCCCCGGGGTGAATCCAGGGCGCGGCGGTCCCGTGAGCACGCGACACGGAAGAGCGACGCCGTCTGGGTACATCGGCGTATACTCTTGCGCGCGGTCAACGAGGTTCGTCCGCGCCCGCGGCATCCTCCGGCAATCCGCCGGGCCAATCGCGCCCGCGACTCGCTCTCCCGAGGTTCGACACACATGGTCAACCCGCGCTTCGCCCTGCTCGCCCTCACCGCGAGCGGCATCATGCTCGCCGCTTGCGACGACGCCCGGACGCTCGAGGCCCGCGAGGAGGGCGCGACCGCCGGGACGTGTGCCGCGTGCCACGGCTTCCCGCCGCCCGCGCCGCACCCCCAGTCCCAGAGCTGCTTCGTCTGCCACCCGCAGACGGTCGACGCGAACAGCGACATCATCCCCGGCGGCGCGCACCAGAACGGGCGGGTCGACCCGGCCGACGTGAGCTTCGGGCACCCCGCGAACTACCTCGCGGAGCACAGCAGCGACGCGATCCGCGACATCCGCCGCTGCGCCGAGTGCCACGGCGCGAGCTACGACGGCGGCTTCGCGCAGGTGTCCTGCAACGGGTGCCACGGCGTGATCGGCTTCGCGAGGTGGCAGTCGAACTGCACGTTCTGTCACGGCACGCGTGACACGGCCTTCACGCTCGACCGCCTCGCCGAGGCCGCGCCGCCCGGAAGCGTCGCCGGCGCCACCGCCACCACCGACCCCGGCGTCGGCGCGCACCAGAAGCACCTCGGGAACGGCAGCGTCCTCTCGAACGGCTTCCAGTGCCAGACCTGCCATCCGGTGGGAGGCAGCCTCGACCACCTGACGGGCAAGGCGGAGGTGACGTTCGAGTTCCTCCCGCTCGCCTCTGCCGGCGGCGCCACGCCCGCGTTCACGAAGGGGACGCAGACCTGCAGCGTCTACTGCCACGGCGCGACGCTCGCGGGCGGCACCGCGACGTCGCCTCGCTGGACGCAGGCGCTCACCTCCTGCGACTCCTGCCACGGCATCCCGCCGGCGTCGGGCTACCACGCGACCCACGCCGCGAAGGTGACCTGCGCGGAGTGTCACGTCGGCTACACCAACACCTCCGTGGACAAGGACACGCACGTGAACGGGGTGCGCGACGTGAACGAGGTCATCATCGGCGCCGACCACTCGCACACGGTCGTGGCCGACGCTCGCGTGCAGGGCTGGAACTGCGCCGCCTGCCATCCCTGACGCGCGCTCTCGCGCGCGCCTGACGAGGGCCGGGGGTGACCCCGGCCCTCTCCTTTTCCCCAAGCCGGTACGCACCGTCGCGAGAGGCCGCGCCGCCGTACGCCGTCCCGCGTCGGCCGGGCCGCGCACGGGCGTGCGATGGCGATGGCGTCACGGATGGCTCGCCCCGCCCCGGCCGAGGCGAGAGTAGCCCCCTCGCGCGGCGCTCCCCTCGGGACCCCCCGCGCGCGGCGCTGCCGCGCCCGGCTGAACGGTCCCATCTTGCGGGTCGTGCAGGCCTCGCGGCGCGACCGGCTCGCTCCCCTGACCGGGCTCCGCTTCGCCGCGGCTCTCGGCATCCTCCTCTACCACTATGGCGCCCCGCTCGTGGCGGGGCTCCCGGCGTGGGTGGATCGCGTCCGGGTCGGCGGACACGTCTGGGTCGGGCTCTTCTACGTGCTCTCCGGGTTCGTGCTCGCCTGGGCCCATCCGCTGCCGATGGCGCCCGCCGAGCGGCGGACGTTCTACGTGGCGCGCTTCGCCCGGCTCTACCCCGCCTACCTGCTCGCGTTCCTGCTCATCGCGCCGTTCGCGCTCGAGCGCTGGCAGGGGGGCGGCCCCGTGGCGCTCGCCAAGGCGGCGACGGTCGCGACGGCGTGCCTCCTGCTCGCGCAGGCCTGGGCGACCCCCATCGCCCGGCTCTGGAACCCGCCGGGCTGGTCCACCTCGGTCGTGGCGGCGTTCTACGCGGCGTTCCCGTTCGTGGCGGCGCGGCTCTCGCGCCTGTCGCGCCGCGGCCTCGCGCTCGCAGCGCTCGGCGCCTGGGCGGCGAGCCTCGCCTTCCCGCTCCTCTACCTCGCGCTGCGGCCCGACGGTCAGGTCGAGCCGGCCACGCTCACCTGGGAGGAGCCGCTCTGGCTGGAGGCGCTGAAGTTCCACCCCGTCGCTCGCGCCGGCGAGTTCGGCGTCGGCGTCGCGATCGGCCTGCTCCACCACCGCGGAGTGAGCCTCGGACGGCTCGGGGGCGCGGCGGCCGCCGCTGCGCTCGGCGCCGTGTTCGTCCTCCTCGCGTGGGGCGGCGCGCCCTACGTGCTCGTGCACAACGGGCTGGCGGTGCCGCTCTTCGCGATCGCGCTGCTGGGGCTCGCGGCCGGCGGGAGCGGCCCGGCGCGCGTCCTCGCGTCGCCCGCCGCACGCTCCCTCGGCGACGCGAGCTTCGCGCTGTACGCGCTGCAGGAGCCGCTCTGGCGGTGGGCGCGCCGGCTCGTACCGGAGGATCCGGGCGCGGCACCGAGCGCCGCGTTCGTGCTCGGGTTCGCGGGGTTCGCGATCGCCGTGTCGATCATCGTGTCGCGCTCGCTCGAGCGCCCGGCGCGGCACGCGCTGCGAGCGCTGCTCGGTGGCGAGCGCGCCGGGACGCGGGCTCCGCCCGCCGAGGTGTCGGGGCTCGCGCCGGCTGAACGGCGCTAGAGTCCCCGGGGTGCCGCGCACCTAGGCGGGGCCACCGGGGCCCTGCTCGCGCGCGGACGCGTCGGCCCGGTCGCTGCCTGCGCGCCGGCCGGGGAGCCCGACCACAACCACGCCGCCGCGAAGCCGAAGAAGAGCGCGGCCGTCCAGACGCTCGAGGTGAGCGGGCACGTCCCGGTGTTGCAGCCGATGAAGTAGGCGTACGCGGCGCCTGCCGCGGCGCCCACGGCCGCGCCGCCGGCGGTCCGCCAGTGGGCGCGCGCGATGGCTCGGGCGTTCATCGCTCGTGGGAGCCCCGGAGTCGAGGAGCGGTTCGCCGCGAGCGGGCGGGCGGGTGCACGGCGGGCGGCTCTGCACGGGGATGCGACGGCGTTCTGCTTGACCGCGGGGCGGGCGGGCCTTTTCGTAGGGGCTCCGATGAACCGCGCCCTCCTCGCCTCGCTCGCGCTCCTCGCCCTGGCGCTCTCCGCGTGCCGCTCCGCCGACGTCCGGCCCGCCGCCGCGCCGGGATCGCCGCCCGCGTGGGAGGCCGACAACCCGGTCCGGCCGCTGCCGGCGCCTCCGCTCGGGAGCCCGGCGGACTTCTCGACGGTGCCGTGGGTCACCCCGCAGAAGGTCCGGCTCGGGCGCTGGCTCTTCTACGACCGGCGCCTCAGCGCGGACGGCACGATCTCCTGCGCCACCTGCCACCGGCCGGAGCACGCGTTCTCAGAGCCCACCGCGGTCTCGACCGGCATCCGCGGCCAACAGGGCCGCCGCAAGTCGCCGCCGATCCTGAACGCCGCGTGGCCCGTGTACCCGCGCTACTTCTGGGACGGGCGGGCCGCGACCCTGGCGGAGCAGGCGCAGGGGCCGCTCGCGAACCCGGTCGAGATGGGCAACACGCTCGACCACGTGGTGCTCACCGTCTCGCGCGTCCCCGGCTACGCGCCGTACTTCCGCGAGGCGTTCGGCGATCCGCGCATCGACGTCGCGCGCGTGAGCGAGGCGATCGCCGCCTACGAGGCCACGCGGCTCTCGGGGAACTCCGCCTACGACCGCTTCGCCGCCGGGGACGAGGCGGCGCTCTCGCCGGAGGCGCGGCGTGGGATGGAGCTCTTCTTCGGCCGCGCGCAGTGCGCGCAGTGCCACCTCGGTCCGAACCTCTCCGACTCGCAGTTCCACAACCTCGGCGTCGGCTGGCGCCCGCCCGCGGACGCGGTCCAGCCGCTCCTCGAGGGCTTCGCGGACAAGGGCCGCTACGAGGTCACCCGCGACGAGAAGGACGTGGGTGCGTTCAAGACACCCACCCTGCGCGACTGCTCGAGGCACGCGCCCTACATGCACGACGGGTCGATGGCGACGCTGGAGGAGGCCGTGCTGCACTACTGGCGCGGCGGGTTCGCGAACCCGTGGCTCTCGGAGCGCATCGTGCCGGTGCCGATGACGCGGGCCGAGCTCTCCGCGCTCGTCGCGTTCCTGCGGGCGCTCGACGGCGAGGGCTACGCCGACGTCGCGCCGGGGGTCTTCCCGCAGTAGCGGCGCCGCGGCAGTCCGGCGAGGCGGTGTCAGACCGGCTTGCCACACTTCGATGCGTGCGGCGCTTCGTGACGCTGGATCTCGAGACTGTCCCCGACGAAGCCCTCGTCGGCGCGGTGGACGGCGAGCCTTCTCGTCCGTACTCCGAGCAGCTCCGCCGCGTGGTCGCCGATCGCCGCGCCCGCACCGGCGGCAGGAGCGACTTCCTCCCCCTGCCCTACCACCGGCCCGTGGCGGGCTGCCTGCTCGAGGCGGTGGAGGACGGCGGGATCGTGCGGGTCGTGGACGTCTCCGCGTGGACGGATCGCCGCGGCGACGAGGCGGCCTTCCTCGCGCGCACCTGGGAGCGGCTCGAGGGCGCCGCGCTCGTCACGTTCCACGGCAAGGGGTTCGATCTCCCCGTGCTCGAGCTCCGCTCGCTCAAGCACTCCGTGCCGACGCCCGCGTGGTTCACCGGCGGGAGACGCTTCGGCGCGGCCGATCACTTCGACCTGAAGGAGCTGCTCGCGGCGCAGGGCTCGGGCGGCGCGGCGCCGCTCGACCTGTACGCGAAGCTCGTCGGCCTGCCGGGCAAGGAGGACGTGGCCGGCGCGGACGTGCAGGCGCTCTATGCGGCGGGCGCGCTCGATCGCATCGCGGCCTACTGCATGACCGACGTCGTGCAGACGTTCCTCCTGTTCCTGCGGTACCGGCTCGTCGAGGGGTCGCTCACGCCCGACGGCTACGCCGAGAGCGCCGCGCTCGCGCGCACCGCGCTCCCGCCGCTGTTCCTGCGGCGGCTGCCGCTCGGGGAGCAGTCGGCGCTCGACGGCTTCCTGGATCGCTGCGCGGGGTACTTCGGCGAGGGGCCCGAGGACGCTCGCCCCCGGATCCCGGCGAGCACGGCGCGAGCGGGCTGAGCTCCCGCTCCACCTTCGACGGCCGGGAGCGAGCGGGCCAGAGCGCGATCGCGTCGTGCGCCAGGCCCTGCCCGCAGCCGTCTCCGCGGCTCGGCGCTACTTGGGCGAGCGCTTCGCCTTGCGCTTGCGCTTCACCGACAGCGCGCGCTTGCGGGTGGCGGTGGCGCGCTTCGTCTTCGAGCGGTTCGCGACCTTGCGCTTCGAGCGGTTCCCCTTCTGTGCGGGCATGCGTCCCTCCTTTTGAGGCGTGTGAGCGCGGGAGTGTCGCCGCGAGCGTGCGCGCCGTCAACTCCGCGCGGCGGCGCGGGGGAGCAGGCGGCGGCTACTCGAGCCAGTCGCGGTCGCGCAGCTTCCGCGGCAGGTACTCCTCGGTGATGAAGCTGATGCCGCGGCGGGAGAGCGCCTCGAGCTCGAACTTGAGGCCGGAGCGCACCATCTCCTGGATCTCGCGCTGCCACTGCTTCGCCTGGAACCACGGGTAGGCGAGCATCTGCTTCGCGCGGTTGTTGTCGCCGTCGTCCATCCTGATCGCGACGTTCACGGGCAGCTTGTACTTGTCCTTGTCGAACGACGAGAGCCCGACGAAGCGGGCGTCAGGCACCGCCATGCGCATCGACTCGTAGGCGAGGTTGATCGAGCCCTGCTTCATGACCGAGTAGATGTAGAAGCCCCACGGGTCGTTGTCGACGAGCACGTAGACGGGGAGCTTCAGCTCGGAGTGGAGGCGCTGCACGAGGCGGCGGACGCCGCGCGGCGGCTGCCCTCCGCCCTGCAGGATGATGCACTTCTCCCGCTTCCAGAACTTGTCCTCGTTGAAGCGCGTCCAGACGGCGTCCTTCTCGATGAGGAGGATGTACTTCGCCTCGTGGCGGACGAACTCGATGACGTTCTCCTCCACGATCGAGGGGACCGCCCACCCGCCCGAGCCCATCCGGCGCAGATCGATGGTGTCCCCGGTGTCGCGGATGGTGATGGGACCGACCATCGAGCCCTTCCGCGAGGCGAACAGGTGCAGCTCCTCGCGGAGCGCGTCGAGCGCGACCTCGAGGTCCTCGATGATCGGGTCGGACTCGTCCTGCTCCTCGAAGGTGTTCTGCTTCGTGTCGCCGATGGTGTGCTTGGTGATGTAGTAGAGGTCGCGGATGCTCGTCGTCTTGCCGCCCTCGATGAGCTCCTTGCAGGCGTCCGACACGAGGAACGTCTGCATGAACTTCTTCGCCATCGCGACGTTGAAGAAGTAGCGCTTCTGGCGCTGCGACCCGAGCTCGATGAGCCGCCGCTTCTCGTTGAACTTCACGTTCGCGAGCGAGCGGATGGGGATCTCGACGAAGGGGTTCTTGCCGCCCTTGACCGAGCGGACGACCGTCTCGGCGAGCTTCTCGATCTTCTGGGCGGTCTGCTTGGAGACGGCGTCGAGCCTGGCCATGGTCGTTCCTTACTCGTCCTCGTTCTCGGCCCGGCGCGGGCGCTTCGTGAGCTTCTTCGACTGCTCCTCGAGCGCCGCGTCCACCTCCGCGAGCTCCGCCTCCGTGACCCGGTCGGCGAGCCGCAGGAACTCGCGCTTGATGGGCTCCGGGCTCTTGCCGGTGATCTTGCCGATCGCCTGCGCGACCTCCTGGATGTAGAGCTCGAAGATGCCGCGGCGCTGCGCCTGGTAGTCCGCGTGCTGCTTCTTGCGGATGTGCGCGGCGAGCTTGCGGCCGCACTCCTGCGCCGCGAGCTGGATCTCCCGCATGATCTCCGGGTAGTGCGCGACGGCCTCCTTCGCCTCGCTCGTGAACGGCACCCACACCGACGCGATGTGGACGAGGAGCGCCATGGGGCCGACCGGGAGCGAGCCCTTCGGCTGCGAGAGCAGGTAGTTCCGCCAGTCGGTCTTGACGATGGCCTCGGTCGTGCCGCACGCGCCGCGCTGGAAGAGCAGCGGCACGCGGTTCGCGAACCGGAAGAGCTCGATGGGCTTGTCCGCCGGCCAGGAGCCGCCGTAGGCGAGCCCGACCTCCACCTGGAACGGGTTGCCGCGGTAGACCTTGGGCGGCCGCGTCACCGTCGCGATGAAGTAGTTGTGCCCCTTGATCTTCTCGACGCCCTCCTCGGGCGGCGCGTCGGGCACCTCCGGCGCGGCGGCCTTCGCCGCCTTCTCCTTCCGGGAGGCCTTCTTCTTCGTGGCCTGGTCGAGGTCGAGCTGCTCGTCCGCCTCGGGCCCCTCCGTCTCGACCACGTTCAGGAACGAGATGAGCCCGCGCTTCATGAGCTCGTCGCCGATGGGCGACAGGCAGTTCGTCGGCGGGTTCATGATCTTGGTCGCGCCGATGGCCCGGTGGAGCTTCTCAGCGAGCGTTCGGTCCTCGCCGAGGTCGCGCGGGCGCACGCGCCCCTTGAACGCCGCGCGCTTCACGATCTCGTCCGCGACCTGACCCGAGACGCGCGAGAAGCCGCTCTGCAGGAACCCGCGCACGTCGCGCGACTTCGACTCGGCCGCCATCAGCATGAGCGCCCCGAGCTCGACGCCGTGCGGGTGCGGCTTGATCTCCACCGCCTCCTTGGGGAGCTCCTCGGTCGCGCGCGGGAACGTGAGGAGCTGCTGGCGCGGGCGCAGGTAGTGCACGGTGGCGTGCGGGTTCGAGAGCGCGGTGTGCTCGACGTAGCGGTTCACGAACCGCTGGCCGGCCTGCCAGTTCGCGACGATCTCGAGCTCGACGCGGGTGCCGTGCTCCTGGTGCCACTCGTCGAGCTGGCGGTCCTCGGTGACGACCGGGTTGTTCTTCCGCGTGTCGATCTGGATCTCGAAGAAGTGCGCCGGCTTCCCCTTGCCGGTGCGCGACGTGACGCGGATCGGTCGGCCGGTGGTGAGCTGGCCGTACATCGCCGCGGCGCTGATGCCGATGCCCTGCTGGCCGCGAGACTGCTTCAGCCGGTGGAACTTCGAGCCGTAGAGGAGCTTGCCGAAGATCTTCGGCGCCTGCGCCTTCACGATGCCGGGGCCGTTGTCCTCGATGACGACCACGAAGCGGCCCTCGCCCTTCGTGAGCTCGGCCTTCGGTGCGGGGGGAACGGCACCCCCCGCGCGCTTCGGGGCAGGCTCCTCCGCTTCGGTGCTCTCGAGCCCGAGGTCGCGGACCTCGATCGTGATCTCGGGGAGGATCCCGGCCTCCTCGCAGGCGTCGAGGGAGTTGTCGACCGCCTCCTTGATCGTCGTGAGGAGCGCCTTCGAGGGGTTGTCGAAGCCGAGGAGGTGGCGGTTCTTCGTGAAGAACTCGGAGATCGAGATCTCGCGCTGCTTCGACGCCATCTGCTCGGCGGTGGCCCGCCGGCGAGGCGCCTTGGGTGCCTCGGGCGGCGCCTCCTCCGCCTCGGCCGCAGGCTCGATCGCCGGCAGGAGCTCCGGCTCGGGCTCCGGCCGGGCTCGCGCCCTGCGCGGAGCGGCCGCGGGCGCGGCCTTCGTCGTCCTCGCGCCCCCACGCCGGGCGGGCGCCGGCTCGACCTGGACGAGCTCGAGCTGCGCCTTCTCGACCCTCGCCGCGGGCCGCCCCTTCCCCTTCGCCGCTGTCGCCTTCCGAGATGCCATGACCGGGCTAACCTCGCGATATCGCCTGGGCCGGCTTTAGCACGGGAGCCCCACGGGCGCGAGAAAGCATCGACGCGCCGGGCCTCCGCCCGCCCGCCGCGTTTGACGCGGCCGCCCGGGTGGTTACCTACTCCGCATATGGCCTGGAACGAAGCGACGACGCCGCGCGGGATGAACCGACCGACGGGCGGATTCGGCCGCAACTACCTGAAGACCGCCATGCTGATGGCCTTCCTCATCGCGATCCTCGCGATCGGCGGCCAGATGGTGGGCGGCACGGGCGGGATGCTCCTCTTCGGGGCGATCGGCCTGGTGTTCAACTTCCTCTCCTACTGGTTCTCCGACCGGATCGCGCTCATGGCGCACCGCGCCCGGCCGGTCACGCGCGAGCAGCTCCCGGACGTCTACGAGATCGTGGAGCGGCTCACGCGCAAGGCGGGCATCCCGATGCCGGCCATCTACGTGATCCCGTCGCCTACCCCGAACGCGTTCGCGACCGGGAGGAACCCGAGCCACTCTGCGGTCGCCGTGACCGAGGGCATCCTGAGCATCCTCGACCGCCGCCAGCTCGAGGGCGTGCTCGCGCACGAGCTGTCGCACGTGCGCAACCGGGACGTGCTCATCGCCACCATCGCCGCGGCGGTGGCGGGCCTCATCGCCTCCCTCGGCCACATGATCCAGTGGGGCGCGATCCTGGGCGGCTTCGGCGGCCGCTCCGACGACGACCGCGGCGGCAACGTCTTCGCCGCGCTCGCCTGGGCGCTGCTCGCGCCGATCATCGCGATGATCGTGCAGCTCGCGGTGTCGCGCTCGCGGGAGTTCGGCGCGGACGCCTCCGGAGCGGAGCTCACCGGCGACCCCGACGCGCTCGCCGACGCCCTCCTCTCCCTGGAGCGCGGCAACGAGGTGCGGCCCTACGCCTACGGCGGCCCCGCCACCGCGCACCTGTTCATCGTGAACCCGTTCCGCGGCGCGGGCGGCAAGATGCTCCAGCTCTTCTCCACGCACCCGCCCATCGAGGCGCGCGTGGAGAGGCTGAGGCAGATGCGGCGCGGCGTCCGTTATGCCTAGCCGCCGGCCGGCAGCCCCCCGTTAGAAGGCACAGCTCGTCGACCCGCTCGCGACGACGTCGAGCCTCCTCGAGATGGTGGTGTTCGTCGCCGGGTTGTAGACGAGGATCTCGTAGGTGCCGACCTGCGAGGGCGCGGCGAAGGTGCAGTTGATCGCGTTGAGGTCACAGCCCGGCGGGCACGAGTTCGCGTTCTCGCAGGCCTCCACCACCGGGTCGAGCTGGATGGTCCCGCTCGAGGTCGCCTGCGACAGGTCCACGTCACAGCTCGCGGCGCTCTGGTTGCACGTCGGGCAGAGCCGGAGCGGCACCGACACCGTCGAGCCGGGCGTGGCGGTGCAGCCCGCGACCGCGTCCACCCGCGGCGTCTCGGTGGGGCACTTCTCGCCGCAGGCGGAGAGCCCGACGGCGGCGGCGCAGGCGCCGATGGCGATGATGCGTCGAAGCGTCATGTCCCGTTCCTCCCTGGGCTCGGCCGTCACGGCTCGAGCACGATCTTCCCGAACTGCGCCCGCTCGGAGAGGAGCGCCTGTCCCTTCACGGCGTCCGCGAGCGCGAGGGTCCGGTCCACCACCGGCCGGAGCTTCCCCTCGCCCACGAAGCGAAGCACCTGCACGAGCTCGGCCGCGGTCCCCATCGTGGAGCCCAGGATGGAGAGCTGCCGGAAGAACACGTGGCGGAGGTCGGTGAGCGGGTCGTACCCGGTCGTCGCCCCCACGGTCACGATCCTGCCCCCGATCCCGGCGGAGAGGATCGACTTTTCCCACGTCTTCTTGCCCACGTGCTCGAACACGACCTCCACGCCCCGCCTGTCGGTGAGCCGCCTCACCTCCTGGACGAAGTCCTGGGTCTCGTAATTCACCACCTCGTCCGCGCCGAGCTCCTTCGCGCGCCGCAGCTTCTCGTCCGAGCCCGCCGTCGCGATGACGCGCGCCCCGTGGAGCTTCGCGATCTGCACCGCCGCGACGCCCACGCCCGAGCCTGCGGCGTGCACGAGCACGGTCTCCCCGAGCCTCACCTGCGCCCGCGCGACGAGCGCGTGCCAGGCGGTCATGAAGGTGAGCGGGACCGCGGCGGCCTCCACGAACGAGAGGTTCTCGGGCTTCGGGAGGACGTTCCGCGCGGGCAGGAGGAACCTCTCGGCCATCCCGCCCGACACGTGCTCGCCCAGGATCGCGAAGCGGCGGCAGAGGTTCTCGTGGCCGGCGAGGCAGCGCTCGCAGTGCCCGCAGCCCAGGCTCGGGTTCACGACCACCGCGTCGCCTGCCTTCACGCCCTCGACGCCGGGGCCGACCGCCTCCACGACGCCCGCCACGTCGGACCCGAGCACGTGCGGGAACGCGAGCTTCAGGCCCTGCCAGCCCTTGCGCACCCAGATGTCGAGGTGGTTGAGCGCCGCCGCCTTCACCGCCAGCACCACCTGCCCCGGCCCCGGGGTCGGCTCCGGCAGCTCGACGAGCTTCACCACCTCCGGGCCGCCGTGCTCGCGGATCGCGATCGCCTTCATGTCGTCGTCCTCGGGGGTGTCAGGGTGGGGGCTGCCCGCGCAGGAAGCGGCTCGCGCAGATCTTGGCGTCGATCGCGCTGCCGCTCGACGTCCACGCCGGATCCTGCCGCATCACCCGCGCCTCGCACACGAGCCAGCACCCGAGCGGCCCGCAGAGGCCCGGGTCGTTGGGATACCAGTAGTAGAGCACCTGACACTGCGGGTCTGCGGCGCTCGAGGCGGCGCAGGTGTCGTTGCCGCCCATCGGCGCGAGCGCCGCGTTGCAGAGCGGGCCGACGACGACGGGGTAGCTGCCGCTCCGTACGTCGAAGGCCTGGTTCGAGTCGCGGAGGGTCGCCCCGGCCCCGACGAGTCCCCTGCAGTCCGCCGCGATGCGATCGAACGCGCGCTCCTCGCGGCCCGAGCCGCACGCCGCGGCGACGAGGACGAGCGCGAGGGCGAGGGGCCGGCGCGGAAGCATCTCCACACGATTACACGGCTCACGCACGGGTGCCACGCGCCCGTGGGGGCAGGCGAGCGGCGGTGGGTCCGGGTGGGGATCCCGCCCCCTCGTGCTCCCCCCGCGCGCTACATTCGCCGCGTGATCGTCCGCATCGACGTCGTCCCAATCGTCCTCGAGATGCGCCGCGTGATCGTCGCCGAGATCGTCGGCGGCTACCACGGCCAGGCCCAGCTCGGCCGGTGGTGGCTCCCGTCCGGCCTGCTCGGCGAGGACGAGCAGCCCGGCGACGCGGCCCGCCGCATCGTCAAGGCGCACCTGGGCCTCGAGCTCGAGGGCGCCGTCGTGGTGGGCACGCGCTCAGCGCCGGTGGGCGACGCTCGCCACCTCGCGCTCGCAGTGGCGGGCGCCGTCACGGGCGGCGAGCCCGCGCTCGGCCCGACCGTCTCCGGGTTCGCCGCGCGGACGCTGCCCGAGCTGCCCGACCAGGTGGGCTTCTGGCATCGCGACGACGTCGCGGTGCTCGTGGCGCGCTACGAGAAGCTGCGCGCCTGAACGCCGGGCGGTAGCAGACCGCGCGCCGGCTCGCCCGCGCGTCGCCCTGCGAAGGGCATGGCGCCCTCGGACCGGGAGCGGATCATCCGCCCAGGAGGTCGCGATGCCCGTCTACGAGTTCTTCTGCCGCAAGTGCCAGAAGCCGTTCACCGAGGTGATGCACGTGGCGGAGCACGAGGCCGGCGTCGCCGAGTGCCCGGAGTGCCACAGCAAGGCGGACGTCGAGAAGCGGCTCTCCACGTTCACCGCGGTGACGAGCCGGAAGTCCGCCGGGCTGTGAGGCGCGCCGCGCGGCGCCGTGACGTCGCGGTGACCGCGCGCGAAGCTCCTCGATCGCCCTCGCCTCAGCGCTCGACCAGCCGGAGCGGCTCACCCTCGGGCACGTGCCTCATCGCGGCGGAGTTCATGCAGTAGCGGAGCCCCGTCGGCGGAGGGCCGTCGGGGAAGACGTGGCCGAGGTGCCCCTCGCAGCGCGCGCAGCGGACCTCGGTGCGCACCATGCCGTGAGAGCGGTCCTCGACCTCGGTGAGCGCGTCGTCGGCCACCGGCCGCGTGAACGACGGCCAGCCCGTCCCGGACTCGAACTTCTCGCCCGAGCGGAAGAGCGGATTCCCGCAGGCGGCGCACACGTACGTGCCGGGGTCCTTCGTGCCCAGGAAGCAGCCCGTGAACGGCCGCTCCGTGCCGTGGTGTCGGAGCACCTGGTACTCCTCGGGCGAGAGCCGCCTCTTCCACTCCTCGTCGCTCAGGAGAAGCTTGCCGGGCATGCGGTCGGACCTCCAGGGGCGCTTCCGCGCCCGGCGGTCATAACGGCGCGCCCGCGCGCCTGCCCCCGCGCGCGCATTGCCCGCCCGCCCGAGGACCGCTAGGAAAGCCGTCGGAGAACCCCCGAATGAAGATCCCCCTCCTCGCGATGCTGCTCGGCTCCGCCGCCCTGAAGGTCGGCGACAAGGCCCCCGACTTCACCCTGCCCGACACCGAGGGCCTACCGGTCAGCCTGTCGAAGCTGCTCGAGAAGGGACCGGTGATCCTGGCCTTCTACCCGAAGGCCTTCACGCCCGGCTGCACGAAGCAGAACGCGAACTTCCGCGACCGCTACGGGGACGTCTCCGCGAAGGGCGCCCAGGTCGTCGGCATCTCGACCGACGACGTCGAGACGCAGCGCAGGTTCAAGGCGGAGATGAAGCTGCCCTACCCGCTCCTCTCCGACGCGGGCGGCAAGGTGGCGAAGCAGTATGCCGGGACCATGGCGGTGATCGGCGTCGCGAACCGCGCCAACTTCGTCATCGGGCAGGACGGCACCGTGAAGGAGATCGTCGAGGGCGGCGACGCCGTCGACCCGACGGCCGCCATCGCGGCCTGTCCGCTCCGGAAGGGGACGTGATGAAGCTCCTCGACGTGATGGTCCGCGACCTCCGCCGCCGCCTCCTCGGCATCTCGCCCGAGGAGATCCGCTACACCTTCGAGGACGTGCGCTCGGAGATCCGCTCCGTGCGCGCGGAGCTGAAGCAGGAGATCGAGGCGGTCCGCAAGGACATCGACTCGCTGCCTTCGCGCCAGGACCGCCCGGCCGGACCCGAGATCCCGGTCGCCGAGGCGTGACGAGCGTGGTTCGCCCGCGCAGCGCCGTCACGCGGTGAACGGGGGCGGTGAACTACAGGTCCGGCTCCTCGACGAGGACCCGTCGCACCGTCGCCGGCTCGCCGCCGGCGTCCACGGCCGCACCGCACTTCCAGTGCGCGCGACGCAGGTAGCCGAGGCCGATGCGCCCCTCGGGCGTGTCCGCGGCGCTCGTCACGACGCCGACCTCCTGGCCCGCGGCGGTGAGCCTCGTGCCGGGGCCGGCGCCCGCCGGCAAGGCGAGCTGTACGAGGCCGCGCTGGAGGTGGCCGCGGGCGGTCGCGCGGAGCACGACCTCCTGGCCGATGTAGCAGCCCTTCGTGAACGAGATCGCCGCGCGCGTGAGCCCGGCCTCCATCGGCAGGCGCGTCGAGTCCACGTCGGCGCCGAACCGGGGGACGCCGCCCAGGATGCGGAGCGCCTCGAGGTCGGAGTCCTCGAGCGCCACCGCGCCCTCCGCGACGAGCTCCGCGCGCAGCGCCTCGGCCTCCTGCGGCGGGAGGATCACGTCGACGCCGGGCGTGCCGCGCCGATCGTGCGCGAGCCGCTGCGCTCCCGGCGCGCGCCGCTCGACCCGGCGCGCCGACTCCGGCCCGAGCACCGGCACGACGCGCAGCGCCGACGAGAGGTCCTCGAACACGACCTCGTCCATGATGACGAGCCGCTCGAGGTGGGCGAGCGCGTCGGGGAGCGCCTGCGGGGCGAGGTCGAGGAGGAGCCCCTCCTCCTGCGCGAGCACGTGCCCCTCCGCGAGGAGGTGGCCCTTCGCGTTGAGGAACGTGGCGTACGCGGACTCGCCCGGCCGTAGCCGGTTCAGGTCCTGCGTGGACATCCGGTGCAGGTAGTCCTTCGCGTCCTTGCCGGTCGCGCGCACGAGCGCGCGCGCCTCGACCGGCCCGACCGCCCACGTCTCGCGGGCCGCCCGGAGCTTCTCTGAGAGCGTCGTCACGCCGAACGAATAGCGTCCCGGGGGGCGGCGCTCAAGGCCGAGTCCCGTCGCGCCCGCGGAGCGCCCTTCGCGAAGCCGGGCCCCGCAACGCTCCCCGGGCGGGCGGACGCGGCGCTCAGCGCGAGGCGAGGGCCACCGGCGTGAAGGCCCCGACGCTCGCGACCAGCGGCCCGCCCTGCGGGCTCTCGAAGCGGATCGGCACGCTCACGCGGCGCGTGACCGGGACGCCGGCGAGGTCCGTCGCCGGGGTCCAGGTGCAGCGCGAGAGCGCCCCGCGGAACTGCGTGTCGAGCGCCTCGCGCCCGGCGCGCGCGTCCGACGTGACGCCCTCGATCTTCCCATCGTGCGTCACGGTGAAGTCGAGCGTGGTCTGGTCCGGCAGGAAGGCCACGAGCTCCCTCGGGATGCGCACCTCGTCGGCGAGACAGCCCGGGCGCTGCTCCACGGGGCGAGACAGCGAGATCTGCGGCGCCGCGGCGGCCACTCCCGAGTACAGCAACGCCGCGAGCGCGAGCTTCGGTGAGAGCGTCATGTTCCTTCCCTCCTGCCAGTATCCGACGCTCGGCCGCGCACCATGTGACACGGCGACTCGGGTTCCCTCGGGGCGGTGCCGCGCGTCGGCTCGCCCGCGCACGGTCAGGAGGACACGCGCGAGCACATCGGAGGCTCGACCATCCGGCCGCCGCGGGCCGCACGCCGCTCACCCGCCGAGCGCCTCGAGCGCCCAGCGCGCCGCCGCGCGGACGCCCTCGTGCGGGCTCGAGAGCCACGCCCGGACGGCCCCGAGGCGGCGCGGATCGCCCTCACGCCCGGCGGCGAGGAGCGCGTTCCGCACGAGGCCGTCGTGGCGGGCGCGCGCGAGGGAGGTGCCGTAGAAGCGGCGACGGTACTCCTCCTCGGTGAGCGCGAGGAGGTCGTCGATCGCGAGCGCGGCCTGCTCCGGCCGCGGCGCGAGGTCCGGGTCCACCGCCGGCTGCGCGTGGCGGTTCCACGGGCACACCGTCTGGCACGCGTCGCAGCCGAACACCCGGCGCCCGAACCGCCCGGCCAGCGCGTCGGGGATCGCGCCGCGGCGCTCGATGGTCCAGAACGAGATGCAGCGGCGCGCGTCCACGAGGCCGGGCTGCGGGATCGCCTCCGTGGGGCAGGCCGGGAGGCACGCCTCGCAGGTGCCGCAGCGCTCCGGGTGCGGCGGGTCGGGCACGAGCTCACGATCGAGGATCACCGTGGCGAGCAGCACCCAGCTCCCGTGCCGCTCGGTGATGAGGCAGCCGTTCTTGCCGACCCAGCCGATCCCGGCCCGCTCCGCCCAGGCCTTCTCCATCACGGGCGCGACGTCACTCGCCGCGAACGCGCGCACGTCGGGATCGGACGCGCGCAGCTCCGCGACGAGGTGCTTGAGCTTCTTCTTCATCACGGCGTGGTAGTCGCGGCCGCGCGCGTAGCGTGCCACCTCCCCCGCCCCCGGCGGCGGCTCGGCGCCTGCGCCGTCGTAGCCGAGCGCGAGCGCGACGACGCTCCGTGCGCCGGGCAGCAGGCGCGACGGGTCGAGCCGCTCCTCCCGCTGCGTCCCGAGCCACGCCATGTCGGCCTCGCCGCCCATGGCGAGCAGCCGGTCGAGCGGCCCCGGATCGAGCCGCTCCGCGCGCGCGATCCCGCAGGCGGCGAAGCCGCAGCGGCGGGCGGCGTCCTTCACCGCGGCTGCATCGAGGGGAGCGCTCACGCGGGTCCTTCTTAGCCCGTTCGCAGCGCGGATTCGACAGCCGCGCGGCCGCCTCCGCGATCGGCACCTCGACGGCGCGGCCCGCCCGAACCTGGCCGCCCCTGCTCCTCCCGTTAGTACGCTCGGCATGAGCTCCGTGCGCCCCGGCCACGCCGTCCCGCTCCTCGCCGTCCTCCTCGCCGTTCCGCTCGCGGCGCGCGGCGCGCGCCCGCCCGGAGATGCTGCGCGCGGGGCGACGCTCTTCCGGGAGCGCTGCGCGCTCTGCCACGGCGAGGACGGCGGGCGGGGACCCGACCTCGCCGGCGTCGTCGGCCGCCGCGCGGGCTCCGCGCCCGGGTTCGGGTTCTCGCACGGGCTGCGAGACGCAGGCGCGCGCGGGCTCACCTGGAGCGCGCGCACCCTGGACCGGTACCTCGCCGCGCCGGGAAAGCTCGTCGGCGGGACGACGATGTCGCTCGCGACGCCGGGCGCGCGCGACCGGCGCGACCTCGTGGCGTACCTCGCGACCCTCTCGGCTCGCCGCGAACGGGCCGCGCCCTCCGCGGGGTCCGCCTCGGGCGCGCCCGCGCCAGCGCCTCCGGACGCGGGCGCCGGTCGGACGCCGCAGGCGGCGCCGAGCGGCGACTGGCGCGGCGACGCGCCCGGCGTCCGCCATCGCCTCACGGCCGACCGCCTGCCGCGCCCGAACGCGACCCCGTCGGCGCGCCGGCCGCCCCGCGTCGTCGATCCGCCCCGGGACGCGCGCCTGCGGGTACCGTCCGGCTTCGCCGTGGAGCGGTTCGCGGAGGGGCTCGAGGGCCCGCGCCTCCTGCGCGTCGCGCCGAACGGCGACCTGTTCGTGGCGGAGACCGCCGCGGGCCGCGTGCGGGTCATACGCGCGGCGCAGGGCGCGGCGCGGCCGGAGCGCGTCGAGGTGTTCGCGTCGGATCTCGACGGTCCCTTCGGGATCGCCTTCCACCCTCCCGGCGCGGAGCCGCGCTGGGTGTACGTCGCGACCGAGAACGCGGTCGTGCGGTTCCCGTACCGGAGCGGCGACCTCACGGCGCGCGGCCGGCCGGAGACCATCGTGCCGCGCCTCGCGGACACGGCCGGTGGGCACACGACGCGGGACGTCGCGTTCTCGCCGGACGGGCGGCGCATGTTCGTGTCCGTGGGGTCGGCGTCGAACGTCGCGGACGACCTCCCGAGGAAGACGCAGGAGGCGCTCCGCGCGTGGGAGGCGGAGCACGGGCTCGGCGCCGCGTGGGGAGAGGAGACGTGGCGCGCCGACGTGCTCGCCTTCGACGCGGAAGGCCGGAACCGGCGGCCGTTCGCGACCGGGCTGCGCAACTGCGTCGGCCTCGCCGTCCACCCGCGCACCGGGGATCTCTGGTGCACGGTGAACGAGCGGGACGGCCTCGGCGACGACCTCGTCCCCGACTACGTGACGCGCGTCCGCGAGGGCGCCTTCTACGGCTGGCCCTGGCTGTACCTCGGCCAGAACGAGGACCCGCGCCACCGCGGCGCGCGCCCCGACCTGGCGGGCAAGGCGACGGTGCCCGACGTCCTGCTCCAGGCGCACTCCGCGGCGCTCGGGCTCGCGTTCTACGAGGCGCCGCAGGGCGCGGCGGCGCGCTTCCCGGACGCGTGGACGGGAGACGCCTTCGTCGCGCTCCACGGTTCGTGGAACCGCCGCGAGCGCACCGGCTACAAGGTCGTGCGGGTGCCGCTCCGGGACGGCGTGCCGGCCGGCGAGTACGAGGACTTCCTCACCGGCTTCGTCGTGGACGACGCGCGCGTGTGGGGCAGGCCCGTCGGCGTGGCGGTCGCGCGGGACGGCGCGCTCCTCGTCAGCGAGGACGGGAACGGGACCATCTGGCGGATCGTCCACGTCGGGGCGCGGTGAGGGCGCGCGCCGATCAACCCTGGGTGTGGCCGAAAACTGGCGATATCGATCGGCGGCCCTACGATTCGTGGATATGGCTCGACGGCTGGCGCTTCATGCGTGGGACGGTCTGCCGAACACGGCAGAGCAGGGGAAGGGGTGGGCGCTCGTGCAGGGGGACTGCATCGAGGCGCTCGAGGCGCTGCCGCCGCACTCGGTGGACGTCGTGTTCGCCGATCCGCCCTACATGCTCTCGAACGGCGGGACGACCTGCCAGAGCGGGCGGCGGACGAGCGTGAACAAGGGGGGCTGGGACGCCTCGCGCGGAATCGTCGAGGATCACGCCTTCCAGACGCGCTGGCTCACCGCCGTGCGCCGCGTCCTCAAGCCCAGCGGCACGCTGTGGGTCTCGGGCACGCAGCACGTGATCTTCTCGATCGGCTTCGCGATGCAGGAGATCGGCTACCACCTGCTCAACACCATCACCTGGTACAAGCCGAACGCCTCGCCGAACCTCGCCTGCCGCTTCTTCACCCACTCCACCGAGATCCTCCTCTGGGCGAGCCCGATGAAGACGCGCCCGCTCGGCCACCGCTTCAACTACAAGGCCATGAAGGCGGAGAACGGCGGCAAGCAGATGCGGGACCTCTGGCAGATGCCGCAGCCCGAGGGCGAGCAGGTCGTCTGGAGCGTCCCCACGCCGGGCCCGCGCGAGAAGGTGCACGGCCGCCACCCGACGCAGAAGCCGCTCACGCTCCTCGAGCGCGTGCTCGCCTCGAGCGCCGCGCCCGGCGATCTGGTCCTCGATCCGTTCTCGGGCTCGGGCACCACCGGCGTCGCCGCGGTCCAGGCGGGTTGCCGCTTTCTCGGCCTGGAGCGCGACCCGACCTACATCGACCTGGCGGCCCGGCGAATGCGCGCTGCCCAGCTCGACCCGGAATGAGGTAGACTGCGCGCCCCTCGCGGTCTGGACGCAGGTTTCCTTCCAGTGGATAAATTGTCGCCCGTGACGCCTTCCGCGGTAGAGGCCCTCGCTCCGCTCCTGGGGCTCGTCGCGTTCCTGTTCTCCACGCTCGTCTACTACTCGATCAAGGCGGCGATCTTCGGGCGCAAGCGCGAGGCCTACATCGAGAACCGCGAGCGGACGATCCTCGCGAAGCTCTTCCAGGAGTGGTGGATCTGGCTCTGGACGCCGATCGAGCGGTTCTGCCTGCGGCTGCGGATCTCCCCCGACGCGATCACCACCGCGGCCACGCTCGTCGTGGCCGTCTCCGCGGTGCTCATCGCGTTCGGCCACTTCTCCCTGGGCGGCTGGGTCTTCCTCTTCGGCTCGAGCTTCGACTTCATCGACGGGCGCGTCGCGCGGGCGACCGGCCGGGTGAGCCGGGCCGGCGCGTTCCTCGACTCCACGCTCGATCGGGTCGGAGAGCTGTTCTTCTTCGGGGGCCTCGCGGTCGCCTACCGGGACTCCTGGGTGCTCTTCGCCGCGCTGCTCGCCGCGGGCGCCTCGACCGTCGTCTCGTACGCGCGGGCGCGCGGCGAGGCGGTGAACGCCGGCGACATGGTCAAGGTGGGCGGGATGCAGCGGCCGGAGCGGATCGTGCTCACCGGCATTCCGTGCGCGCTCACGCCGATCTTCGACCTCTCCTTCGGCGCCGGCGCCGGCCGGACGGTCGTCTCGCTGGCCCTCGCGGTGCTCGCGGTGCTCACGACGCTCACCGCCATCCGCCGGACGTGGTCCATCTACCACGCGCTGCGCGTGCAGGACCCCACTCCCGCGAAGCCGCCCTTCCGGCTGGCCGACGTGTTCGGCCTCGAGAGCGCTCGGCGCAAGAAGGCTGCGCGGTAGACCCCCCGCCTCGCTGACGGCCGTCGCCGCGCGGCGTCGTTAAGATCGGACTGCACGAGTCGGCGCCGCCCGCAGGCGCGCCGCTCGCACGTTCGATGCGCCCGACCTCGGATTCCACACCCTTGGATGCCCGCTGCGCGGCGATTGCCGCTCCCCGGGTCGCATGGTAGGAGGGGAAGCCGTGAGAGGCCCGCCCCCCCGCCACCCCGACGAGCAGCGCGAGCAGCTCCCCGCCGTGGAGGGCGTGATCGCCGACGCCGCCGAGCTCCAGCCCGGCAACCGCGTGGTCTACCCGAACCAGGGGGTCTGCGAGGTCGTGGGCGTCGAGGAGAAGGACATCGCCGGGCAGAAGCTGCAGCTCGTGCGGATGCGGCGCGAGGAGGACGGCGCCGCGGTTCTCGTCCCGAAGAACAAGGTCCCGTCCATCGGGCTTCGCCGCGTCGCCACGGGCGAGCAGATCGAGGGCGTCTTCCACTTCCTGGCCGCGCAGTTCGAGGACCCCGAGCTCGACTGGAAGGTCCGCCATCGAGACAACGCGGACCGGCTCATCGCCGGCGGCGTGCTCGGCGTGGCCGAGGTCGTGAAGGGGCTCCACTCGCTCTCGCGCATCCGCCCCCTGCCCGCCAAGGAGCGCGAGCAGTACGACAACGCGCGCCACCTGCTCGTGCACGAGGTCGCCGTCTCGCTCGGCGTCCCGCCCGCGCTCGCGGAGGACTACATCGACTACGCCCTCATGCCGCCGGCGGGGGTGAAGTTCGACCTGAAGCCGCCGCCCACGCCGGTCCTGCTGCCGTCGCGCCCGAAGCGCCGCCGCCCCGCGGCGACCGAGGAGGAAGGCATCGAGGATCTCGGGCTCGGCGATCTCGGGCTCGGGGACCTCGATCTCGGCGAGGCGCTCGCCGCCGTCCCGGAGGGCGAGGCCGCCGAGGGCGAAGGCGCCGAAGGCGCCGAGGGCGCGGAGGGCGAAGCCGAGGGCGAGGCGCCCGCGGAGGGCGCCGCTGAAGGGGCCGAGGCAACGCCGGAGGCCGAGGAGACCGAGGAGGAGCCCGCGCCGAGGAAGGCGCGCAAGGCGGCGGCGCCCAAGGTGCCCGCGCCGAAGTCCGAGAAGCGCGAGGCGAAGCACGCCGCCGCGAAGGAGCCGCGCCGGAAGGCGGAGAAGCCGGCCAAGGCCGAGAAGCCCTCGAAGAAGCCCGCCGCCCGGAAGGCCGCCGCGCCGGCGAAGAAGGCGGAGAAGCCGGCGGCGAAGAAGACGGCCCCGAAGCCCGCGGCGAAGCGCGGAGGGAAGAAGAAGTGATCCGCGTCGTCACGCTCGAGAAGATCGACCCCGCCGACATGGCGTTCCTCACGGCCACGCTCTACCGGGCCTTCGGCCTCGGCACCGAGCACGCCGGGGATCGCCCCGTGCCGCGCGACGCCGAGACGGACGACGGCCGGCTCGACGCCGTGAAGTTCCTGCAGGACGTGGCGCCGGTCAGGACCTTCGCGGACGACAAGGTGCTGTACATCACCGGCGCCCCGCTCGCGCTCCCGCCCGGCCCGCTCGGCGAGCCCCCGTGCTGGGGGTTCTCCCAGTACGGCGGTGAGCGCGCGGTGATCACCACCTCCAAGCTGCCCGAGCGCGGCGTCACCGAGGCGTCCATCGAGACGTGGCGCCGTCGGCTCGCCCGCGAGGCCATCCACGCCATCGGGCACCTCTGGGACCTGCACCACTGCTACGACGCGAAGTGCGCGATGCACCCGTCGTGGTCGCCCGCGCTGCCGGCGAACCCCGAGATGGATCTCGACACGTTCTGCCGCGAGAAGAGCGAGCGCCGCATCCGCCTCGCGAAGACGTAGCCCAGCACCAGCGTGACCCCGGACCCGAACACGCCGGGCAACGGCGGCGCCGGCCTCGCGCGCCGCCTCGCGCGCGCCGGCGTGCAGAGCGGCGCGCGGAGCCTCGCCGCGCTCTCCGCACGGCTCCGCGCCTTCGGCGCCCGCGCCTGGGCGCG
>NZ_JALCZB010000190.1:0-1742 GCF_022690745.1 Anaeromyxobacter sp. SG64
GGCGCCGCCCCGGCGGGCTCGCTTCGCTCGCCTGTTCGCGAACGTAATCGGCCGTTTAGACGATCCGGAGGCGGCCTCCGCCCCAGGGCCCGAAGGTCCACGGTGCCAGCCGTCGCGCAGGCCGGCCGTCAATTCCCGGGATCGGAGCCCGGCTCGTCCGCCTCCTCCTCCTCCACGTCCGGACCCGGCGGCAGCTTCTCGAGCCGGTCCCGCACGAGGGTCTGGTGCTTCTGCTCCTCGGCGCGCAGCTCCTCGAAGAGCGCCCGCACGTCTGGATCCTTCACGTAGGGCAGCGCGGAGGAGAAGAAGTCGAACGCCTTCTTCTCGGACGAGAGCGCGACCTCCAGCGCCTGGCGGGCGGACATGAACACGCGCGGCTGGCCGGGGTCGGGGGCCTCGACGTCGTAGAGCTGCTCGCGCGAGACGCGCCGCGGGGCGTCGCCGAACCTCGCGCGGCGCCGCTCGGCGAGCTCCGTGCCGTGGCGCTTCTCGTAGGAGGCCATGAGCATGAACATGTCGGAGGCGTCCCCGGCGTAGCGGCCGCCCACGATCCGGGTGAACTCCTGGTAACGATCGCGCGCCTCCTCCTCGATCAGGATCGCGAGATCGAGGGCGTCCTGCAGGTTCAGCTTGGCGAAGTCGATCGCGGCGTCGTTCATGGTTCCTCCAGGCGTGGGCGCCTGCGCTGCGCGGGTCGAGGGAGCCCAGCAGACCTAACGCTGCACATCGCCGAGCGATGCACCGCCCTGGGTCTCCGTGTGGGGGCTTCTCGCCCCGGCGGCTGGAGCGCAGCGTTGCCGTGGCCCGCCCGGGAGCCGGACGTGCGGGCGAGGCGGTTCCCGAGCTTGCCCGGCCCACAGGCCCTCAGGATGTCCACGCCGCATCGCCCCTCGGCGCTCGAGCCGGCCGCGCCCCCGGCCATCGACGAGGCGCTCGTCGGCGGGAAGCTCGTCCCCCTGATGGAGCGGCTCGTCCGGCTCGGGTGGTTCTCGTTCGAGGTGGAGGGAGCGGAGCACCTCCCGCGGAGCGGCCGGCTCGTCCTCGCGCCCAACCACGCGGGCTGGTTCGCGCTCGACGCGTTCTTCCTCGCGCTGGCGGTGCGCCGTGTCCTCGGGCGCGAGGCGAGCCCGTACTTCGCCGCGGCCGACGCGGCCCTGGCCGCGCCGGTCCTCGGGCCGTTCCTGCGGCGCCTCGGCGCGCTGCCGGCGTCGTCCTTCCGGCGGCCCGAGCGCCTCCCGCCGGAGATCCGCACGGTCGGCGTGTTCCCGGAGGGCGTCGAGGGGAACACGAAGCCCTTCTGGGAGGCCTACCGGATGCGGCCGTGGAACCGCGGGTTCGTCCGCGTCGCCGCGGCCCTGGACGCGCCCATCGTCCCCGTCGCGATCCTCGGGGGCGAGGAGAGCCTGCCGGTGGCCTGGACGGTGCGCTTCCTCGAGCCGCTCATCGGCTCCTCCATCGGGCTGCCGGTGTTCGCCCTCCCGCTGCCGGCGCGGTGGAAGGTGGTGTTCCACCCGCCCGTCGAGGTCGGCGCGCGCGGGCGCGACGCCCTCGTCGACTCCGAGTACAGCAGCGCCGTCGCGCGCGAGGTGCAGCGCACGGTGCAGGAGACCCTCGACCACGCCGCGGCGCACCGGACGCTCGCGCAGGTCGCCTCGCTCGTCGCGCTCGTGCGCGGAGCGCGCCACGCCGAGGCGGAGGAGGCCGCCGGGCCGCCCACCCCGCCGCGCGGCGCTGCGCGCGAG
>NZ_JALCZB010000191.1:0-1736 GCF_022690745.1 Anaeromyxobacter sp. SG64
CTGGCCGGCCGTGGCCGTGCGCCCGCGGCGCGCACCCGCCGCGCGGCCCTTCCGCGCCGCGCCGGCAGAGGCGCGGGGGGTTCGCCGTCCGGTCGCGCGCGCCTGCGCGGTCTCCTTCGCCACGAGCTTGTTGAAGTTGCTCTGCTCGCCGCCGGCGGTGGTGTCCTGGTAGACCAACGCCAGGCCCGACTCGTCGAACTTCCGGAACCAGTCGTCCCACTCGATGCGGTCCAGCTTCCCCTCGCCGGAGTAGCCGGGGAAGTCGATGCGGATGATCCCGGTACCGGGGGCGCCGCGTGCGGTCGACGTCACCTCCGCCGGCCAGCCGCCGCGCTCCTCGACCCACCTCCGGATCGTCTCGTGATCGGTCGTCGTCTGCGACCTCGTTCGCGCCATGAGTGCCTCCTCGTCGCGAACAGCATGCGCACGGGCGAGAGGCGGCGAAAGGCCGCTCGCCGCGCGCGGCCTGCACCCCGCGTGACCAAGAGCCGCCGAGGTGCGGAGCACGCCGACGGCTGCGTCGGTGCGCCTTCAGGAGAGGGAAGGACCGGTCTCGCACGGCTCCTCCTGCGGGCGCGCACGGCGGCGGTCGTCCACCGGACGGACGGGGCGCCGCGCGATCCACGCGCGCCGCGAGCGAAACGGGAAGGTGACGGCGGTGCGACCTCGACCTCGACCTCGACCTCGACCTCGACCTCGAACCGGCCCGCCCGTGGTTCCCGCCGCGTGTGCGCGCGCGGCGCCGCTGTCGTTGGAGGTCCGCAGCCCCGGCGGGGGGCCGCGCCCGGGTTGCATGCGGGCCAGACCCGGCTCAATATCCGGGCCCAACCGGAGGACATTCACGATGCGTCATGTCACGATCGCCCTCGCCATCCTCGCCCTCGCAGGCGCCACCCGTGTCTCGGCCCAGACGCCCTGGGACGTCGCGAAGAAGGCCGCGGGCAACGCCACCGTCGGGAAGCTCGAGAAGCAGATCAACAAGCGGCTGCTCGACGAGGGCCGCAAGAACCAGTGCTCGTTCAAGACGGACACGGACGTCCTCGAGCCCGGCTGCGACGCCAAGATGCAGCGGCTCTCCAACGTGCTCATCGACGCCAAGAAGCAGCTCAACGGCGCCGGCGTGAAGAACTTCAAGTTCGTCGTGTCCGGCCACACGGACTCGAGCGGCAACGCGAAGCACAACGACGAGCTCTCCGCGAAGCGCGCGGCGGTCGTCGAGCGCGAGCTCGTCGCGAAGGGCGTGCCGAAGGAGGAGATCGAGTCGGTCGGCATGGGCTCGAAGAAGCTGCTCGTGAAGCCGGACGACACGGCCGCGAAGAAGGCGAAGAACCGGCGGTACGAGATCCAGGTCAAGCTGTAGCGGCGCGCGGCGCGGGCGCCCCGCCGAGCCCGGCGGGCCCCGCGCCCCGTCGCACCCCCGGCCACTCGTTGCGCGTGAGCCGGAGCTGCGCCCGAATCCCCTGCGCCGCCCGGCCCGGGCTCGCTGCGCGCGCCGAGGCGGATCGCGCGAGTCGCCCCGCCGTCCCGTCCACGGGCGTCCGCCCGTTCAGCCGAGGGGTCCCGCGGCCCCCGAAGAGGGTCCAGATTCTTCCCAGGAGGAGGAATCATGACCTACAGGATCAAGGGCGCGCTCGCTGCAGCGGCGCTCGTCGCTGCCGGGGCGGCGGGCGCGCAGGTGCCTCGCTGGCCGCCGGCCCCCGAGCAGCGCCCGGGCGGCGCTCCGCGCCCGGCGCCGG
>NZ_JALCZB010000192.1:0-1732 GCF_022690745.1 Anaeromyxobacter sp. SG64
CCGGGAGCTCCCGCGGGCGCGGGGCGAGCGGCAGCGGCCGGCGCCGGCGCGCCTCCGTCGGCCTTCTCGAACGAGTCCCACTTCGAGTCGCTCGTGCCCGACACGCCCGAGACGCGGAGCGCGAAGTCGTCCGGGTTCGTCGCCTGGCGGAGCGCCTCCTCGTAGCTGATGAGGCCGGCCTTCAGCAGGGACATGAGCGACTGGTCGAACGTCTGCATCCCGTACGACACATGGCCCTGGGCGATCGCCTCCGGGATCTCCTTGGTGCGGTCCTTGTCCTCGATGAGCTCGCGGACCCGGGCGGTCGCGAGGAGCACCTCGATGGCGGGCACGCGCCCCTTGCCGTCGGCGCGCGGCACGAGCCGCTGGCTGATGACGCCGCGCAGGACCGAGCCGAGCTGCAGGCGAACCTGCTTCTGCTGGTAGGGCGGGAAGGCCGAGATGATGCGGTTGATGGTCTCGGTCGCGTCGAGGGTGTGGAGCGTCGACATGACGAGGTGGCCCGTCTCCGCCGCGGTGAGCGCCGTCTCGATGGTCTCGAGGTCGCGCATCTCCCCGACGAGGATGACGTCGGGGTCCTGGCGCAGCGCGCTCTTCAGCGCCTGGCCGAAGCTCATCGTGTCGACGCCCACCTCGCGCTGGTTCACGATCGACCGCTTGTCGCGGATGAGGAACTCGATCGGATCCTCGATCGTCATGATGTGGCAGGTCTCGGTGGCGTTGATGTGGTCGATCATCGCCGCGAGCGACGTCGACTTGCCGGAGCCGGTCGTGCCGGTGACGAGGACGAGGCCGCGCTGCTCGGCGGCGATCTTCTCGAGCACCTTCGGCAGCATGAGCTGCTCGATCGTCTGGATCTTGAAGGGGATGACCCGCAGCACGACGCCGATCGTCCCGCGCTGCTGGAAGACGTTCACGCGGAAGCGGCCGAGGCCGGGCACGCCGTAGGCGAGGTCCACCTCGTTCGTCTGCTTGAACTTCTCCCGCTGGTAGTCGTTCATGATCCCGACGGCCATCCGCCCGATCTCCTCGGGCGGGAGGCGGCGCGCGTCCTTCAGCGGCAGCAGCGCGCCGTCCACCCGGAACATCGGCGGCAGCCCCGCCTTGAGGTGGATGTCCGAGGCGCCGCCGCGGAGCGCGACCTGCAGGATCTCGTTGAGTTCCATCGCGCGCGGAGCGTAACACCGCGATCCGGGCTTATCCATGCCGGACCCGAGGGACGGAGGCGCCCGATTGCGAGCGATTACGCCGATGTAGGCGAGCGTGAGCGGCCGTCGGCCTCGCACGCAGAGGCGGGGTCCGCGAGCGTCGCGACCTCCCGCCGCCGGCGGAGCAGCTCGCGCAACGCGCCGCGTCGCACGATCGCGGAGACCCCGCCCACCGCGAGGCTCGCCACGATCATCGACGCGTGCGTGAGCACCGCGAGCGCCGCCGCGTCGTCCGGCGCGGCCCCGAGCCGGCGGGCTGCCCACGCGGCGAGGCTCCAGTAGACGCCCGTCCCGATCGGCAGGCCCGGAGTGAGCTGACCGAAGGTGATCACCGCGACGAGGACCGCTCCGCCGGCGATCCCGGCGTCCACGCCGAAGGCGGCGAGCGGGATCGCGTACGCGGCCGCGGCGGTGAGCGCGGGCGCGACGGCGACGAGGAGCGCGAGCCCGAGGCGGGCCGGGCTCCCCACCCCCGCGAGCCCGGCGCCGAGCGCCCCGAGCGCCGCGCCGAGCCGCGGGAGCCG
>NZ_JALCZB010000193.1:0-1679 GCF_022690745.1 Anaeromyxobacter sp. SG64
GGGCGGCGCGGCCGTGGCGCCGCCGTGGCCCGCGTGCCCGGCGCTCGCGGGCGCGGCCGCGTCCGGGGACGCGAGGGCCGCGAGCGACGCGCGCAGGCGGGACTCCGAGTCGACGAGGAAGTTGGCGCGGGTCACGACCCCCTCGCCCGCCTCGACCCCGGAGACCACCTCGACGAACGCGGCGTCGCCGTCGCCGAGCTGCACCTCGCGCGGCTGGAACTTGCCGCCTCCGCGCGCGACGAAGACGACGCTCTTCGTCCCCGAGTGGATGACCGCGTCCGCGGGGATCCGCACGCCCTCGCGGCTCGTCCCCTGGAACACCACCTCCCCGAACATCTCCGGCTTGAGCTCGCCCTTGGGGTTCGGGACCTCCACCCGCACCTTCGCCGTGCGGCTCTTCGGATCGAGGAGCGGGTCGATGAACGCCACGCGCCCGTTGAAGGTGCGGTTCGGGAACGCCTTCAACGCGAGCGTGGCGGGCGTGCCGACCTTCACGTGCCGGAGGTCGGACTCGTACGCGTCGGCGAGCACCCACACGCGCGAGAGATCCACGATCTCGAAGGGCATGTCGCCCGCGTTCACCCGCATCCCCGGGACCACGTCCTTCTTGGTCAGGACGCCCCCGGCCGGCGAGTAGAACGTGAGGGTGCGCGTGGCTTCGCCGGTGCGCTCGATGCGGGCGATCTCCGAGCGCGGCACGTCCCACAGCTCGAGCTTGCGGCGCGCGGCGGCGACGAGGGCGTCGCCGTCCGAGCTCATGCCGCCCGACGCCGCGAGCCGCCTCCGCGTGTCGAGCGCGAGGAGGTACTCCTGCTGCGCGGCGAGGAGCTCGGGGCTGTAGATCGAGTAGAGGGGCTCCCCCGCCTTCACGGGGCGCCCGATGAAGTCCGCGTAGACCTTCTCCATGAAGCCGGAGAACTTCACGTTCACGTGGTGCACGCGGGTCTCGTCGACCGCCACCCGGCCGCTCGTGCGCCACGACCCGCCCACGGCTCCGCGCTCGGCGTGCGCCACCCTGAGCCCGATGAGCTGCTGGCGCGCGGCGTCGATGGTGACCGCCGAGAGCCCCTCGGGTGCGGGCTCGTCCGGCTCACCGGCGCCGGCGCCGGTCCCCTCCACCTTCACGAGCTTCATGCCGCAGATCGGGCAGTCGCCGGGGTGGTCCTGGACGATGCTCGGGTGCATGGGGCACTGCCACTGGTCCTTCTGCGGGGCGGTGGGCGCGCTGCTCTTCGGCGCGGCGCCGGCCCCGGCCGCCTCGACCTTGACGAGCTTCATGCCGCAGATCGGGCAGTCGCCGGGGTGGTCCTGGACGATGCTCGGGTGCATGGGGCACTGCCACTGCTCCTTCGCCGCCGTGGCCGCGCCGGCGTGGGCGTGGCCGTCGCCGGTCCCGCGCGTCGCCACGAAGAAGCCGGCGCCGCCGGCGACCGCCGCGGTGGCGAGGACGGCGAGCACGAGCGCAGGCAGGCCGAAGGTGCGGCGGTGAGCGGGGCTCGGGTGGTTCGTCTCGGTGTTCATCGTTTCTCCGTGTCTCACATCCCTGAGGTCATCGAGCCGGACGAGGAGGCCGCCGCCGCGGAGGGCGCGGCCGCCGCGCTCGCCACCCCCGCGCCTCCGCCGCCCGCGGCGCCCGCCCCGGGCACCCCGCCCGTCGCCATCGCTCCGCCGGCGCCCGG
>NZ_JALCZB010000194.1:0-1609 GCF_022690745.1 Anaeromyxobacter sp. SG64
CGCGGGGCGCGGCCGGACCACGCCCGCCGGCGCGCAGGCTCGGTCGCGGCGCGCGCCGGAGGTCCACGAGGTGAAGAGCCCCGCGGAGCTCGAGCCGGGCCTCGCGTCGGCGCGGCCCGACCCGCTCCGGCCCGGGCGCGTCGACAGGCCCGATCTGCACGCGCAGGCGGGGAGGTCCGGTGAGGGAGGCGCGGCGGAGGACGTCGCGGAGCACGAGCTCGTGCACGTCGCGCCGCACGAGGGCTTCTCCGCCCCGCCCAAGGACGCCCACGTCCGCGAGGAGGACCTCGGGGCGGCGCTGCCGCACGAGGACGAGGAGCGATAGGCGAAGCTCGGGCCGCGGCGGATCGGTGACCCCGGAAGGCGCGCTTGCGCGCGCGCCCGGTCCGGGGCTTCATCGGGGGATGCACCTCTTCTCCCCGCTCACCCTCCGCTCCCTCACCCTCCGGAACCGGATCGCGGTGTCGCCGATGTGCCAGTACTCGGCCGTCGACGGACGCGCCAACGACTGGCACCTCGTCCACCTGGGCGCGCGCGCCGCCGGCGGCGCGGGGCTCGTCATGTTCGAGGCGACCGCGGTGGAGGCCCGGGGCCGCATCTCCCCGGCCGATCTCGGGCTCTGGGACGACGCCCAGGTGGAGCCCCTCGCGCGGATCGTGCGCTTCATCGAGGGCCAGGGCGCCGCGAGCTGCCTGCAGCTCGCCCACGCCGGCCGGAAGGCCTCGACCGCGCCGCCGTGGGAGGGAGGCGCGCAGCTCGGCCGGAGCGCCGGCGGGTGGCAGCCGGTGGCGCCGAGCGCGCTGCCGTTCAGGGACGGCGATGCGGCGCCGCACGCGCTCGACGCGGGCGAGCTCCGCGGCGTGGTCCACGCGTTCGCCGCCGCGGCGCGGCGCGCGGCGGCGGCGGGGTTCCGGGCCGTCGAGATCCACGCGGCGCACGGCTACCTCCTCCACCAGTTCCTCTCGCCGCTCTCGAACCGCCGCACCGACGCCTACGGCGGGCCGTTCGAGAACCGGACCCGGCTCCTGCGCGAGGTGGTGGCCGCGGTGCGCGCGGAGTGGCCCGAGCCGCTCCCGGTGATCCTGCGGATCTCCGCGACGGACTGGGCAGAGGGCGGCTGGGACGTCGAGCAGTCGGTGGAGCTCGCCCGCGGCCTCGCCCCGCTCGGCGTCGAGCTCGTCGACGTCTCGTCGGGCGGGCTCGTCCCCACCGCGAAGGTGCCCGCCGGACCGGGCTACCAGACCGGCTTCGCCGAGCGCATCCGCCGCGAGGCGCACGTCGCGACGGGGGCCGTCGGGATGATCAGCGCCCCCGAGCAGGCGGACCACGTGATCCGCTCCGGGCAGGCGGACCTCGTGCTCATGGCCCGCGAGCTGCTTCGCGATCCGCACTTCCCGCTGCGCGCGGCGGGGACGCTCGGGCAGGACGGGCCCTGGCCGAAGCAGTACCTCCGCGCGCGCTGAGCGTCGCGGCGAGGCCCACCGCGGCGGCGAGCGCCCCGAGGAGCGTGAGCGGCGGGAGCCGGCCCGGCCACGTCGCCGGCGCGAACCAGCCGGGCGCGCCGAGCGCGGCGCAGTGCACCCCGACGAGCGCGAGCGCGCCCTGGGCC
>NZ_JALCZB010000195.1:0-1484 GCF_022690745.1 Anaeromyxobacter sp. SG64
CGCCGCACGCGGGGGCGGTCGGCGGGCCGCTCGCGGGCGCCCTGCGCGCCGCGCTCCCCGCCGAGTGGTCGCCCACGCAGCTCGAGACGTACGCGCGGTGCCCGTTCCGCCTGTTCCTCCAGCTCGGGGCCCGCCTGCCGGACCCGGCGACCGGCGACCTCGACCAGGAACCGCGCGACGAGGGGAGCCTGCTGCACGCGGCGCTCGAGCGGTTCGTCGAGGCGAGGCTCGCGCGCCGGGCGTGGCCGCCCGCCGGGGACGCGGCCGACGTGGCCGAGGCGCACGCCGTGGCGGAGTCGGTGTTCGCGCGCTTCGAGGCGGAGGGCAGGACCGGCGATCCGGCGGTCTGGTCGGCGCGCCGCGAGGCGGTGCTCGCGCGCCTCGCGCGCGTGGTGCTGGCGGAGGCGCGCGATCACGACGGGCTCGTCCCGGCGCTCCTCGAGCACCGCTTCGGCGGGAGGTCGGAGCGGCCGCCGCTCGAGGTGCGCGCCGGCGCAGAGACCGTGCTGCTGCAGGGGCGGATCGACCGCGTCGACGCGTCCGGCGACCGGCTCCTCGTCGTCGACTACAAGAACGCGCGCCACGCGACGGCCTACGCCGAGCTGCTCGACCCGGAGGCGATGGGCGTCACGAGCTTCCAGGTGCCGGCGTACCTCGCCGCCGCGGCGCGCGACCTGCCCGGCCGCGAGCACCTCGAGGCCGCCTACGCGCTCCTCCGGAAGGCGGCGCGCACGGAGCCGTTCGCCACGGACGCTGCGGATCCGGTCCTCTCGCTCTCCGCCCCGGAGGGCGCGGAGCGAGCCGGTACGGAGGGCGCCGGCGGGGCGGGCCCGCGCGGCTTCGCGGCGGGCGTGGTCGAGGTCGTGCGGCGGATCCGGGCGGGCGAGTTCCCCATCGCGCCGCGGACCTGCGAGGGCTGCCCGTACGGCGCGGTGTGCCGCGCCGAAGGCAGCGCGGGCGAGCCGGACGACGCGGGGGGTGGCTCGTGAGCGGCCCCATCGTGTTCGGCCCGGCGGCGACGGCGCTCTTCCGGCTCGAGGCGCCGACCGCCGTGTCGGCGGGCGCGGGCTCCGGGAAGACCACCGCGCTCGTCGAGCTGTGCGCGCGCCTCCTCTCGGGCGAGGCGCTCGGGACGCCCTGCGCGCCCGCCGAGATCGCCGCGATCACCTTCACGGAGAAAGCGGCCGAGGAGCTCTCGCAGCGGCTGCGCGGCGCGGTGGCGGAGCGCGCGCGCGCGGCGTCCGCGAACGGCGCGGGCTCCGCGGACGCGCAGGCGTGGCAGGAGCGGCTCCACGGGCTCGACCGGCTCCCGGCCGGCACGATCCACGGGTTCTGCGGGAGGCTCCTGCGGGAGCACGCGCCCGAGGCGGGCCTCGACCCGGAGTTCTCGATCGCCGACGAGGACCGCGCGTCCTCCTGGCTCGCGGGCGCCGCCCGCGCGGCCACCATCGCCGCGCTGGACGCGGGCCGGCCGGCCGCGCGGG
>NZ_JALCZB010000196.1:0-1447 GCF_022690745.1 Anaeromyxobacter sp. SG64
CGCGGGCCAGGCCCTCGCGTGCGCCGCGCTGTGCGCGGGGGCGGTCCTCGGCGTCGCGGCGGCGGGGACGGTGCTCCTCGGCGGGGAGCTCTCGGCGCCGGCGCTCGGGCTGCGCCTCGACGCGCTCTCGGCGATCTTCCTCTTGCCCATCTGCGCGGTCTCGGCGCTCGGGGCGGTGTACGGGCTCGGCTACTACCCGCAGGCCGAGCACGGCCCGCGCGCCGTGCGGCTGCAGCTCTTCTACGGGCTCGCCACGGGCGGGATGGTCCTCCTCGTCGTGGCGGGGCACGCCGTCGTGTTCCTCGTCGGCTGGGAGGTGATGGCGCTCTCCGGCTTCCTCCTCGTCCACACGGACCACGAGCGCGCGGAGGTGCAGCGCGCGGCGCTCGTGTACCTCGCGGCCACGCACGTCGGGACGCTCGCGCTCTTCGCGCTCTTCGCCCTCCTGCGCCAGGCGGCGGGGTCGTTCGACTTCGCGGCGATGCAAGGGCTGCCCGGCGCGGGCCGGCTCGCGGCGAGCGCCTTCGCGCTCGCGCTCCTCGGCTTCGGCGTGAAGGCCGGCCTCATGCCGCTCCACTTCTGGCTGCCGGGCGCGCACGCGGCGGCGCCGTCGCACGTCTCGGCGGTGATGTCCGGGGTGCTCATCAAGACCGGCATCTACGGGCTCCTGCGCGTGACGGGGCTCTTCGCCGCGCCGCCCGCGACGTGGGGGACGGCGCTCCTCCTGCTCGGCGGCGCCTCCGCCGTGCTGGGGGTCGCGTTCGCCCTCGCGCAGCACGATCTCAAGCGGCTCCTCGCGTACCACAGCGTCGAGAACATCGGGATCATCGCCCTCGGCACTGGGCTCGCGCTGCTCGGCCGGTCGCGCGGCGAGCCCGGCCTCGTGGTGCTCGGGCTCGGGGGCGCGACGCTCCACGTCGTGAACCACGCGCTGTTCAAGTCGCTCCTCTTCCTCGGCGCCGGCGCGGTCCAGCACGCGACGGGCACGCGCGAGCTCGACCTCCTCGGCGGGCTCGCGCGCCCGATGCGCGCGACCGCGGTGCTCTTCCTCGTCGGCGCGGCGGCGATCAGCGGGCTCCCGCCGCTCAACGGGTTCGTCTCGGAGTGGCTCGTCTACATGGGCTTCCTCTCCGCCCTGGAGCGCGGCGGGGGCGACCTCCTCGCCTTCGCGGCGCTGGGCGTGCCGGCGCTGGCGCTGGTCGGCGGGCTCGCCGCGGCGTGCTTCGTCAAGGTGGTGGGGGTGGTGTTCCTCGGCACCCCGCGCAGCGCGCACCCGCGCGCCGCGCACGAGGCGCCGCGGACGATGCTCGTGCCGATGGCGATCCTCGCCGCGGCCTGCGCCGCGATCGGCCTCGCCCCGGCCGCCGCGCTCCCGGCGCTGGTCCGCGCGGCGGCAGCGTGGTCGCGGCTCCCGCCCGAGCTCCTCGACGGCGCGGCGGCGCGCGCG
>NZ_JALCZB010000197.1:0-1368 GCF_022690745.1 Anaeromyxobacter sp. SG64
CCCGCGCGGCGCGGCCCGCGCGTGCGTCGAGCGCGCGCTCGCGACCGACGATCCTGCCGACCGCGCCGCCGCGCTCCTCGCCGCGGGCGGCCTCCTCGCGCGCGCCGGCGCGCCCGCGGACGAGGTGCGCTCGCTGCTCGACGTCGCCTGCGAGACGGATCCCGACTCCGCGGGCGTCTTCCAGGCGCGTGCGCGGATCGAGGCGACGCTCGGGGACCCCATCGCGGCGGCCCGTGCGCTCCTCTCCGCGTCGATCCGCGCCGAGGGGGACGAGGCCGCCGCCGCGGCGCTCGACGCGGCGCGGATGTTCGAGGAGGCCGGGGCGCGCGGCGACGCGTCGCGCGCGTACCGCGCCGCGGTCCTCGCCCACCCCGGCTCCCCGCCTGCCCGCCTCGCGCTGGCGGACGCAGCGCTCGCCTCCGGCGACACGGGCGGCGCGGCCGAGCACCTCCGCGCGATCGATCCTTCGGCCGTGCCGGAGGCCGAGCGCACCGAGCACGCGCGCCACCTCGCCCACGCGCTCGAGCGCGCCGGGCTCGCGGACGAGGCCGCTCGAACCTGGCGCGAGGTGCTCGCGAAGGAGCCCGGCGACTCCGAGGCGTTCGATCGGGCCGAGGCGCTCGCGGTCGAGGCGAAGGTGGGAAGGGCCATGAGGCCGGCCGCGGCCGCGAGCTCGAACCCGACCTCGAGCGCTACGCCGCCGTCCCCGACCGCGGGGGCGACGGCGGCCGCCGCGACCGCGACCTCGACCTCGACCTCGACCTCGACTTCGACTTCGGCCGCGAGCGCGAGCGCGGACCCCGACCCCTCCGATCCCGCCGCCCTCGGCCGTGCCCTCATGGCCGCGGGCGAGCTCGACCGGGCGCGGACCCTGCTCTTCGGAGCGTTCGAGGCGGACCCTGCCGACCTCACCCTCGCGCGCGATCTGTCGCGCGTCGCGGAAAAGCTCGGGCGCTTCGACGAGTACGTCGAGCTCGGCGAGGTGTGCGCGGACGCGATCGCCGCCTACGATCCGCTCGCCGCCTCGGCGCGCTACCGCCACTTCGCGGACGTGCTGCGCGGACGGCTCGGCTCGCCGGAGCGCGCCGCCGTGATGCTCGAGAAGGCCCTCGCCCTCGTCCCGGACGACGCCGACACCCGCCGCGCGCTGGTCGCGCTGCTCGACGGCCGTCCCGACTCCGCACCGCGCGCCCTCGAGGCCTGGCTCGAGATCGCCCGCTCGGAACCCTCCGACGAAGGCGCGCTTCGCCAGGTGGCCTCGCTCTCGAGCGCGGCCGCGCAGGCCGGCCCCGCGCCCGAGCGCGCGCGCCTCGGGGAGCGCGCGCGGCTCGCCGCGTCGCTCGCCGCGTTCGCCGCCGGAACCGGCGA
>NZ_JALCZB010000198.1:0-1363 GCF_022690745.1 Anaeromyxobacter sp. SG64
GGTTGTGTCCCTAAGAATGTGTGAATCGGAAGTTCGCGGAGGCTGAGAAGGAAGTGGAAGCTCCTCGGTGACCAAACACCAACGGCCTCGCTTGGCGGCGAGTCCAAGGAGCTTCCAGTGAACGAGGTTGCCGAGCTTGAACTGCCGACGCAAGAGAACTTCCGCACCGATCTGCGCACGCTCTGCCAGGGCGCGATCCGGGTCGCCCTGGAGGTCGTTCTGGAGGAGGAGATCCGGGCGTTGGTCGGCGCGAAGAAGTGGGAGCGCCAGGCCCAGCGGGTCGACAGCCGGAACGGCACGTACCTGCGGCGGCTCATCACGTCGATGGGCGGTGTCGACCTCAAGGTGCCGCGCTCTCGCGAGGGCGGCTCCGCCGGCGGCGCGGTGTTCGGGAGGTACAAGCGCCGGAGCGCCGAGGTCGACGACACCATGGTGACCGCCTACGTGCACGGCGCCTCGACGCGGGACATCGGCCAGATCACGGAGGCGCTCATGGGCGAGCACGTGAGCCGGTCGACCGTGAGCCGGGCGGCCAAGGCGCTGGGCACCAAGGTCGAGGACCTGCGCAAGGCGCCCATCGAAGGCCCGATCCCGTACCTGTTCCTCGATGCTACCTTCCTCGACGCCCGCTGGGCCCGCGAGGTCGAGAACGTCTCGGCGCTGGTGGCCTACGGCGTCGGCCTGGACGGGCACCGGCAGCTCCTGGCGATCACCGTCGGCGCCGAGGAGTCGGAGGCATCCTGGAGCGACCTGCTCGCTCAGCTCAACGAGCGCGGCCTCTCGGGGGTCCAGCTCGTCATCGCCGACGCCCACGCCGGCCTGGCCAAGGCGGTGCGCCATCATCTCCCGGAGGCGCCGCTGCAGCGGTGCTGCGTCCACCTCCAGCGGAACGTCGTCGCGAAGGCGCCCCAGAAGCTCAGGGCGCGGCTCGCCAAGGCCGTCTGGCAGGTTTTCATCGCGCCGTCCAAGGCGGACGCCCGCAGGCGGATGGCCGAGCTCGCCGCCGGTCTCGGGCGCCATCTGCCCGAGTCGATGGGGTGCCTCACCGACGGCTTCGAGGCGGCCACGAAGTTCTACGCGTTCCCCAAGGCGCACTGGCACCGCATCCGCTCCACCAACGGCCTCGAGCGGCTCCACGGCGAGATCAAGCGCCGCACCAACGCGGTGGGGGCGTTCCCGGACCGTGGCAGCGCTCTCCGCCTCGTCACCGCCGTCGCACTCAACGTGACTGCCATCTGGACCGACCGTCGCTATCTGGACCTGTCGATGCTGAAGTCGAAGGACGTCGCCGCCGCCAAGGCGGCGTGATTCAGCCGAGGAGCTTCACGCGGAGTTCCATTCACACAGAAGACGGGACTTGACC
>NZ_JALCZB010000199.1:0-1318 GCF_022690745.1 Anaeromyxobacter sp. SG64
CCTGAAGTATCCCCACGATCGCGCGACAAATGGCGAGTGAGATCGATCGTCTGCGATACGAGGCAGTTTGAAAGTTGAAGCGCGCAAGCGCCTCTGATCCTCTGAGTCTGCCAGGACGAAGAGGGGAGACGAATGCGCGCCGAAGAGATCTTACAGCGACGATTCGAGCACGAGCTAGGGTCGATTCACCTCTCGCGGGTGCGGCTGGTGTTCGCCGCTGTCTACACGCTGCTGAGGTCGGGGAAGTTGTCCCTGACGAGCTTGGGCCGCGCGATCGCCGGGGCCACCACCCACAGGCACGGCATCAAGCGTATCGACCGGCTCCTCGGAAACCGGCACATCCATCGTGAGCGCGTCGACTTCTATCGAGCGCTCGCGCGCGGCCTGGTGCAGCCGGGATCGCGTCCGCTCGTGATCGTCGACTGGACAGCCGTGACGACGCAGCTGTGGGCGCTCGTCGCGGCGGTTCCGTACCAAGGCCGAGCGCTCATCATCTACGCCGAGACGCATGGCATCAACAGCTACATGAAACCCTACGTGAACAAGACGTTTCTGGATAACGTGAAGGCAGTTCTCCCGGTGTGTATGCCCATCATTGTGACCGACGCGGGGTTCCGTACGCCGTGGATGAAGCTCGTCCTGTCGTACGGCTGGGACTACATCTCACGGGTTCGCGGCTTGAACCTGATCCGATCCGCTCGAGATGAAGCGTGGTGCGACATCGAGCGCCTCTGGAAGATGACCGGCGCTACGGCGTCCGAGCTCGGCTCGTACGAAATCGGCCGCAAGACTCACTTCCGGACGCGCGTCGTTGGGATCCGTAAGAAGCCGAAGTATCAGCGACGCCCGGCGAAGCGCGACTTCGGCCCCAAGAGACAGAAGCGAGCGGCTCGAGAGCCGTGGATCTTGGCGACGTCCTTGAGCGCGCGGCCGGCGAAGGTCGTCGCGATGTACTCACTCCGCATGCAGATCGAGGAAACGTTCCGCGACGCGAAGAGCCACCGCTTCGGGATTTCACTCAGTTACGCCAGAACGCAATCCAGTTCGCGCGCCGACGTTCTTCTGCTGCTTGCCGCCTTCGCTCACGTGCTCTACGTGCTGCTCGGCCTGGCGGCAGAGGCGGCGGACCTTCAGAGGCGGTATCAGGCGAACACGATTAGGAGACGACGGGTCCTCTCGTTGGCGATGCTGGGCAGACTCGTGCTCGCGGACCACGCGCCGGACCTCCTCGAAGGCGCCCTGGCGGAAGAACCATGGGACTCACTCCGAGAGCGTATCGCTGCCGCTCAGGTGTGCTGATTTGAGGGGATCCGTCAGG